>DATCFJ010000151.1:0-3429 GCA_036509605.1 Polyangiaceae bacterium
TCCTCCAGGTACTTTGCGTCGATTTCCGCGGTGCTCTCGCGGCGTGTCACGCCGCGCACGATCTTGCGCCAACCGCGTTGACCGCGCAGATAGCTCTCCCAACGTCGCTCGATACCAATCGCGCCGATGTGATCGCCAGCGCGGTAACCCCGCTCATCGAGGCGCTCGAGCGCCTCGGCGTCGACCTCTTGCATGTAGCCAACGGCGTGCGCCCCGAGCTCACCGTACGGATAGTAGCGCACCGGTGTCGGTGTAACCTCGACGCCGTCCAACTCCTTTTCATGCGTTTCGAGAAACGCCACCACGTCGCGATCGACATCGGTCTTGAGCAAGATCTGTTGGCCGCGGCGCTTGTCGTCCTTGGGCAGTGCTTTGATCTCGGCAATCTTCTTTTCGATCGCCGCGCGCTCGAGCTCGTCCAACGGAACGACTTTCATCACCCGTGGCCAGGTGGCCTCTAAGTCGATCGCCGCGGGTGTGATGTGCACGCTGTACGAAGGGCGATTTGCCGCCAAAACGCGACCAAAGGCATCACGGATGACCCCGCGCGTCGTGGCCAGCGAGCGCTCACGCACGATGTTTCGCCGCGCCTGGGCCCGGTGCAGATCCCCTTCGACCAACTGCAGCTGGCCGAGCCGGCCGATCAACGTTCCGAACGCCGCAATCGCGACCAACACCAGCCAGCGGTAACGCCGCCGAAATTCGCCAACGTCAGAGCGCTGGACTAGCAAGGGGCCCTCACGTCACCGCCTCCGGCTGAGCGCGCGCCGGTGTCCCACCTTGCCGCAAGCGCTGAGCAAGCCGGAACAAGAGTGGGGCGCACAGCGCGGTGGACACGGCGTGCGGCAAAACGATGGTCGCGATCTCGAGCGGCCTTCGGTTATCGCTGCCGAAGACGGCCAAGAGCACCAGGATGACCGCGCTTTGAACCAGGGCGAAGATGAAGGCGAGCGACATCCGGGTGAGCACGGTTTGCGCCGTGAGCCTGACGCCGGCGACCCGCGACAGCCACCAGATCATGACATACACGAAGGTAAACAGGCCGATCGGCGCAGCCCCCAGCAAGTCTTGGGCGTAGCCGATAGCAAACGAGAGCGCAGCGCCGCGCGGCATGGACGAATCATGCACGCCCAGAAAAATCACCAGAGGCAGCGCCAGGCTCGGCGTGGCGCCATGCAAGGAGTGCCCGATCAGCGCGCCGAGCGGCCCAATCAGTCGATACAAATTCGACTGCACCAAAATCAAAAGCGCTGCGACCGCGAAGAACCCGAGGTTTCTCATGCTGGCCTCGGCTCAGTGCTGCGAACGGGCCTTCTTCGCCGCGGAGGTGGCGGCACCTGATTCACATTCTTTCGAATCGGTCAGGATGATCAGCACCTCCTCCAGACGCGAGAAGTCCACCGTCGGCTCGGCCTCTACTGATTGATAGATGCCGAAGTTGCGGCGCTCCACCTTCTTCACGCGCGCTACCGGGATGCCGCGCGGGAAGCGGCAACCAACGCCGCTCGTCACGAACACGTCTCCAACGTCGACGTCGTCTGTGCGTTGCACGTACTCGACGCGCGCCGAGTACTTTTGGCGGTCGCCAATGCCGCGCACGAAGCCGCGCGCGCCGGTGCGCTCCACCATGACGTCGACACCGAAGCCGCTGTCGACCGTGAGCTGCACGTCCACCTTTTCGCCCGCCACGCGGAGTACCGTGCCGACCGTGCCGTCCACGGAGATCACCGGCATATCGGGCCGAATGACGGCGTTCTTCGTGTCCACGGTGAGGTGCGCAACGCGAAAGTATTCAGTCGTGTCTTTACCAACGACGACCGCACTAACAAGCTCTTGGGAGATCGTGTCGCGCAGACCAAGCAAACGACGCAGCCGGCGGTTGTCGGCCTCCGTGCGCTCCAAGTCGCTGACTTTGCTGCGTAGGCTCGCGTTCTCATACGCCAAGCGGTTGTTGTCGGCTTTGACGTCGACGAGATACACGTAGTCCCCGACCAGACCCGAAACGCCGCGCGCCAAGAGCGCGGCAAAGTACTGAAACGGCGCAGCGACGTGGAGTAGTGCTCGATCGACCCAGCTCGTGTCCTCCGGGCGCCGAATGCTCGAGCGCAGGAAGAAGAATGGCAGTGCCAAAAGCAGCACTACGATAAAGATGTCACGATAGTGCTTGAACGAGCCCACACAGCCTCAGCCCGTCACCCAATGGTGACTTCCTTGAGCAGCTCGATGTGGTCCAACGCTTTGCCGCTACCGAGCACCACGCAGCTGATCGGGTCGTCGCTGACCATGACCGGCAAGCCCGTCTCTTCACGCAGCAGGACGTCGATATTCTTGAGCAGCGCGCCGCCACCGGTGAGCACGATGCCCTTGTCGACGATGTCAGCGGCAAGCTCGGGCGGAGTGCGCTCGAGCGCGAGTAGCACTGCTTCCACGATGGCGTTGATCGGCTCGGCGAGCGCTTCGCGCACTTCGTCCGAGTTAACGATCACGGTCTTGGGAATACCGGCCACCATGTCGCGGCCTTTGACCTCCATCGTGAGCTGCGGCTCGATTGGATAAGCGTTGCCAATCGTGATCTTGATGCGCTCGGCGGTCTGTTCGCCGATCGCCAAGTTATATTTCCGCTTCATGTAGGCGACGATGGCGTCGTCCATCTTGTCGCCGCCGACGCGCACGCTTTGCGAGTACACGATGCCGGCGAGCGAGATCACGGCGACTTCGGTCGTGCCGCCGCCGATGTCGACCACCATGTTACCGCTCGGCTCGGTGATTGGCAGCCCGGCGCCAATCGCCGCGGCCATCGGCTCTTCGATTAGGTAGACCTCGCGTGCGCCAGCGCTCTCAGCGCTCTCCTTCACGGCGCGCTTTTCGACTTCGGTGATGCCAAACGGCACACAGATGATGATACGCGGCTTGACCAACGTGCGCCGATTGTGGGCGCGCGCGATGAAATAGCGCAGCATCGCTTCGGTGATCTCGAAGTCGGCGATCACGCCGTCACGCAGCGGGCGAATGGCGACGATGTTGCCCGGCGTTCGCCCAAGCATCTCTTTGGCCTCGCGGCCGACGTTGAGCACGCGCTTCACGCCGTTCGCGTCGCGAGCGACCGCCACGACGGACGGCTCGCAGCTCACGATCCCCTTGCCCTTGACGTAGATCAGCGTCGTCGCCGTGCCTAAGTCGATGGCAAGGTCATTCGAGAACAGGCCGTAGAGCCAGTCGAAAATCATCGCTGTTTATTGCTCGTCTGATCAGCGAGCCAGGGCCCGCGAGGTCGCTGCGTTCGGGCCGAAACCGGGCCAAATCGGAGGCCACGTCCTAGCACGAGGCGTCGAACGGGCGCAATCCGAGCGGACCGCAAAAACGGCGGCCCGACACCGGCATTAGTAGCGACTCGAAAAACCGCGCGATATCGGCAGGTTACGCGCGGTA
>DATCFJ010000152.1:0-9655 GCA_036509605.1 Polyangiaceae bacterium
AGTCATTTCTTCCCGTTGCTTCCGTTCATCGAAGTTGTTCAGAAGCGCGGGCACGCGGTCGCCGTCGCGGCCCCGATCGATTTTGCAGAGCGCGTTGCGGCGACCGGCGCACAGTTTCTTCCTTTCGGTCATCCCGGCAATGAGGGCTTGCGGCCGATCTGGATGCGTCTGCGCGAAGCGTCACCGGAAGAGCAAAAGCGGATCGCGTTTGGGGACCTCTTTGCGGGTGCGTGCGCGGGAGCCGCGCTACCGAGCGCGCTCGAGATGATGCAGCGCTGGCAACCGTCGATCGTCGTCCGCGAATCGTGCGAGTTTGCCGGCTTTGTTGCCGCCGAAAAGCTTGGCATCCCGCATGCGCGAGTGGCTATTTGCGCACGCGGAGCCGAGGACGAGATCCGCGCTCACTCCGCCGCAGCTGTCGACGCGCACCGCCGCGCTGTGGGCTTGTCGCCAGACCCGTCGGGCGATCGCATTCGCCGAGAGGCTTCGCTGTCATTTTTTCCTCGCTCGTTCGACGCTTTGCAGACCGAACCAGCAGGGCTTCTCCGCTTGCGTGCGCAGCGCAAGCAACTCCCGCCGCTGCCCCACTGGTGGGGCGATCGCCAGGGCCCATTCGTGTACGTGACTCTCGGAACCGTGACAGGCGGGCTCGACAAACTGCACGCCGCGTACCGGTTCGCGCTGGACGCGGTCGCTGATCTGCCGATCCGCGTGCTCCTGACGATCGGCTCGGATCTGCCGCTGGAAAGCTTGGGCAAGGTGCCGCCGAACGTCCACGTCGAACGCTTCGTGCCGCAGGACGACGTAATTTCCCATGCTGCAGCGGTGCTCTGCCATGGCGGTTCGGGCACGGTGGTCGGCGCGCTCGCCGCGGGAGTGCCGATGGTAGTCGTGCCGATGTTCGCCGATCAGCCGCACAACGCCGCGCGCGTTGCCGCGATCGGTGCCGGCCTCGCCATGCCGGTGCAGGACGTGAGTGCCAATCAGATCCGCGCCGCGCTGTCGCGCGTACTCCAGGAGGAGAACTTTCGCGTCGCCTCGCAGCGGATCGCGCAGGAGATCGCGACCTTGCCGGCGGTTGACACCGCGGGCGCCGAGCTCGAGCGGTTGGCGCGCGGCTAGGCTTCGACAAGCATGGCGGTCGAAAGAGCAATCCGAGTCAGGACAGCGCGTGTGAGGACCGGCAGACTGGTCTCTCAGTTGGCCCACACATGGATCAAGGAACGAACCGCGATGCTTACGACCGCCGGATCCAAAGGGTGGTCAGCTACATCTGTTCTCACCTTCAGGAAGAGCTGTCGGTCGAGCATTTGAGCGGTGTTGCCGGCTTTTCCAAGTTTCACTTTCACCGCCAGTTCAGCGAATACACCGGCTTCACGGTGGCTCAGTTCGTACGCATCACGCGCCTTAAGCGCGCGGCGTATCAGCTCGCCTTCGACGAGGCCCGGCCCATCATCGAGATTGCGCTCGATGCGGGCTTCTCCGCCCCTGAGTCGTTCTCCAGGGCATTCAAAGAGGCCCAGCGGCAAACCCCGACCGAGTTTCGCCGCGCGCCGCGCTGGGAAACCTGGGCCCGCGACCAAACCTTACCCACGTCAACCAGGAGCAACAGCATGAATCCCGATCTCGTTCAGTTCGAAGAAACCCGCGTTGCCGTGCTCGAGCACCGCGGCGCGATGGACGGTCTGATGGCGTCAGTGGCGCGCTTCATCGCCTGGCGTAAGTCCTGTCAGGATTCGCCGAACGCCAGCAGCCGCACACTTGGCGTCGTCTACGATGACCCCGCCACCACCAAGCCCGAGGATTTCCGGTTCGATATCTGCGGCGAGCTCAAAGGCCCGCTCCACGACAATGAGGCGGGGATCATCGAGAAGGTCATCCCCGGCGGCCGTTGCGCCGTCGCGCGGCACATCGGCTCAACCGACGCCATCGGCAAAACGGTGCACGCACTGTACGCGAGCTGGCTCCCCCAAAGCGGCGAACAACTGCGCGACTTCCCGGTCTTCTTTCACTATATCAAACGCATGCCCAGCGTGCAGGAGCACGAACAAGTCACGGACGTGTACTTGCCGCTGCGCTGAAGGTCAGAAGAGGTCCGGTGATGAGGCCTCGAAAGACCTCATCACCGAGCGAGCGCTCAGTTGAGGGCTCCGTTATCGACAATGGCGGTGATACCGCCGTTGACGAAGGTCTCTTCCAGCTTCTGGAACGAGAAGGTGACCTGTTCGAGCAGGGCATCCCCGGCCGCACCGGTATGGCTGATCTGACGAGCGCTGATGTTCGCGTTGGTCAGCAGGTAGGTGTACGTGGTGTCGCCGTTCGGGCCGAGGAAGTTGAGCCGAACCGACGTCAAGTTCTCATTGGTCGAGAGCGCGTTCAGAAAAAGCGGTGACGCTTGGTCGATCGCTTTCGTGATCGTGAGTTGTCCGACCTGGAGTTTTCCCGTGGGCAGGCCGCTCGCTGCGTCGTGCGGCACGACCGCGCCCCAGCTAAACCCGACGACGTTGAGCGGCGTTCCGCCAGCGCCGCTGAAGTCGCCTGTGTGCTGTCCCTTCGCGGTCAGCGTCGCGATCGCCACGCGGTTCGGCGCGCCTGGGCCACCCGAACCGGGCGCTCCCGCGGGGCCGGCTGGACCCGCGGCGCCTTGCGGTCCCGGAGATCCCGGTGCACCGTTGCTGCCCGGTGCACCGGTGGCGCCCGGCGTGCCCGCGGGGCCCGCTGGACCTGTGGCACCTGCCGGACCCGTTGCACCTGGCAAACCGTTAGCGCCCGCTGGACCGGTCTGATTCCAGCTGATCGCGATCTCTTTCTTTTTGCAGCTATCGGTCGACGGGTTGATGATGCGCGCGGCGCCGGTGCCGCTGTCGTAGCAAGCATTGATTACGCCCGCAGCAGGCGTTGCCGCATACGCAAAAGCCCCCAACCCAAGCACGGACGCGCCACCGATCGCCAATGCGACCCAGCGAGCCTTGCGAGAACCCCAAGAAAATCTCGACTTATCGTTCATAACGAATCTCCTCCACCTGAAACCTGCAGACCATATGCGGCGTAGCCGTGCAGTGCTGTCGCGTCAACGATTGCTATTCTGCGGGGGTTGGAAATGATCCATGACTGACTTCGGCATTTCCGATCGGCAGCTCGATTTGGCGGCCACGCTTCTGCAGACACTGCATCTCAGTGTTGCCGCGAGAGCGGAGTTGCCTGCGGCGGGCATGCCTTTCTCGGCGTTGCTGCGCGCGGCTCAGCGTGAGTTGTCACTGTACGGTCATCTGCCCGCATCCATTGCTCCCGACGAAGATTTCTCCGGTGTCGTGCTCGAGCTCCGCAACAACGCTTATTGGGTCCACGAACAGCACGAATGCGGCGTTGCCCGCTTCGGAGACAAATCCGCCCGGCCCGCCAAAGATCTCGCAGAAGCCGTCCGAGCCTATCTTCGGGTCAATGGCGGCTCGAGCGTCGGCGGCGTGCCGATCGACACTGCGAGCTGAGCCGTCTTCTCTCGAGAATGGGCGCCCGCGTCCCCGCATCGCACCTCACACCCCGACCCCGTTCCCGGCGCAACAGGGCGGCGCCGCAGCGCCGCCCTTTCTCCTTCAGCTACCGCGTCGCGCGGGCGACGTCGGGGCGGGCGCGGGGCGGCTTCCGCCAGATTGCGGGTGCAAATCGGCCGCGCGTCCGTGATTGCGTTCGGAAGCCCTACAAACACAGCATCTTTCGTGCCGAGAACAACGGCAGTGCGAGTACACTCTTTGCCTCAAGTGAATACGATGAGCGAACCGTTCGTCATTCGAACTGCGGTCCCCGACGACTATCGAGGGATTGCGACTCAGCTCGCCGAGGTCGACGAGCTGCATCGCGTTCGATTGCCGTGGCTATTTCGCAGTCCGACGATCGAGCCGAGGCCGCATGTGTTCTTCGAGCAGCTGTTGAACGGAGATAGCTCGACAATCCTCGTGGCTGACGCCGGCTCAATCATCGGCGTCGCTACGGTGCTGATTCGCACGGCCCCAGAGTTTCCAGTCTTCGTCCAGCAAACTTGGGGCGTGCTCGACAACATCGCCGTCTCCGGAACCTGGCGTCGCCGCGGCGTCGGTACGGCTCTCACTCGCGCAGCCGAAGCCTGGGCGCGGCAGCAGCACGTGGCGTGGCTCGAGCTCGGCGTCTACGAGCTCAACCCCGAAGCACGCGCGTTCTACGCGGCACTCGGCTACTTGCCGGTTTCGACGAAGCTCAGAAAGCCGCTCAGCGAGGGCTGACCGGTGTTCATGGAGCGCGCAATTGATGGCGCAACGATGTTCATCATTTGCCTTGGGCGCTTCAGTCTGCGAAAGCCACGATCGAGCGCAACACCATGCTGGATGAGCACGGCATCTCAGTGCACGGCGCGCCGCTCTTGCACTTTGCGCGGCGCCTTTGACGTGGTCGTATGGAATGGTGAGCGCTTGACTTAGCCGCCGCGCCGCACGAGCGTTCCGGGCGCGCGGTACACTTCGCTTGGGACTTCGAGGTCAGGGTCGAAGTGGCACTTCATGGTTCGGTATTGGACGCTGGTTTGGGTCGTGCTGGTCGGGTGGACCAGACGGAAGAGCCAACTGTGGTCGAGGTCGTCGAGCAGGAGGAGGAGGCGTTCGTTGCGAGCTGAGGAGGCATCGACGGCGATTTCTTCGGCGTCTAAGGCCGTGGCGCAGGCATTCTCGGGAGTGCCGTAGAGCACGGCGCCCTCGCTGACGAAGAGCCGCGGCGCGTCCGAAGTGTCACTGACGACGATCGGGTGCCGAGCTCCGGGCAGGAAACCTGCGTCGATGCGCGGCGTGCTGGTGAGCTCGCTCGCAGCGCAGCGGTTTGGGCGATCCGCTAAGTCTAGTTGGGTGGGAACGGCGATCGGTGCGCCGGTTACTTCGCCGCTGGGGCGGAACGGATAGAACACGGCGCTGGCGCGACCGCTGTTCGTGTTTTCCGACTGAACGTACCAGCCCGAAGCGTTGCCCAAGTATGCGAGGTAGCTGCTCGCGGTCAGCCCGAAGGCACTCGGGTCGGGTAGGGCGGTGGTTTCCGCGTCGTACTCGAAGTCAGCTCCTGCGCGCCTCGCGCGCGCCACAGTGGTGCCTCGGCCGAACAGCATCAGCGCCAAGTGCGCGTTCTCGCTGCGCGCCATCTCGGTGCGACCGCGCAGCGTGCTGGCGACCGGCCACTTGACGGGCGGGATGCGCGTAGTGCCGTGGCCGTCGAAGTACCAAGTGTCTTGGTTGTCGACCGCGGCGTGATGCAAACGCAGATAGAGACCGCCCTCGCCGATGCTCAGCAAGTCAGGCACGGCGTGCATCGCTCCGCCCCCGCGCTCGTAGTCGCCCGGTGCGACGGCGCCGCCATCGGGCAGCCGCGCGTGCCCGACCTGTCCGGCCATCGCGTTGTCCCAAGCGACCTCGACATTGCGTAAATGGCTGTCCTTTGCCGGGTCTTCAGGGAGGCGATAGCGCAAGGCCGCGGCGCCCTCCACTTGGTCGAGCAGCTCGACGGCGTACTCGCTCGGGTGATCGAGCGGCGCTAGCAGGCTAACCGTTTCGAGGTGCGGCCGCGGACCTCCGAAGCCGTGCAGCGTCGACGCGGCAGCATGCGCTTCGTCGCTCGAGATGGCGACGAAGCTCACCTTGCCGAAGGCTGCGTCGCGCGAAATTGGAAGAACGCCCACGCCGGCCATGTTTTGCCAGGGTGCGTCGTCCAGCGCACAGGCGATTGGCGAACGCAGCTTGCGCTCGACGAGCGGGCTCGGATCGCGGCTCGGTGGCGGAAGTGAATCGCTGTCGTCATCGTTTTGCCCAGCCCAACCGATGCGCGACACTTCGTTGCCGATCACGCAGCCGCGCGGCACGCAGCGCATCGCCACGGTGCACTCGCCGTCCCCCGGGCAGAGCGCGACCGGGAGGCGTGACAGCGCTTGCCAGGTGACACCGCCGTCCATGGATTCCCAGGTCTTTCTGGTCCTGGGGACGAGCGCGAAGGCGCGCGTCCCGACCGAAGCGACCAGGGCCTGCTCCTCGGGGGGCTTTGAGCCGGACAGCAAGCGGCCTTGTTCGTCGACCACCACCAGCGCGCGCCCGCGGCGATCGGCGATCACCAGTGAGACGGAGCCGTCTTCCGCGGCGGCGAAGGACTCGAGATGCACCGTGGCTTGGGTGTGCTCCCAATATTGATCTTCGTCGTCCGAGTCGGCGCGCACGAGGTCGAGGTCCTTGGCCTCGAAGCTCTTGCCGCTGTCGTGCGTCACGAACACCGCTAGCGCGCCGGTCTTCGAGCGACGGCCCACGGCGTAGCCCGTGCGACCGTCGAGGGAAAACGTGACGCCGAGAGCGCTCTCCGCGAGCGTTGGGATCGCCGAAGCAAACAGCTCGTACTTAGGTCGCGGCGCGTTCGGCAGGCCTGGCTTCGCCTTGCTGGGGGCGTCGTCAGGCGGCGTTTCGCGCCGGAAAAACACGCCTCCCGTGCTGCACCCGGGATTTGGCAAGCCGCATAGCCCGGTCGCGATCAGCGAACCACCGGCGCCCAATGCAAAGCGAAAGCTGCCTGGCGTGCCGAAACCCGTGAACGGCTCGACTTCGAAATGGCTGCCACTCGTGTCGCTGCGCAAAAATGAAATCGGAATGCTTCCGGAGTCGACCGCGCCGCGCAGGCACGCCAGCTCCAGGTAATGGTCGAACGCCGTCAGGCGCGCGCCTCGGCAGTCTTTGAGCTCGGGCAGCGGGCTCACTTGTAGCTTGCCGTCGAGCGGGCCCTGCACGAGCTCGTAACTGCTTGGGTGCGCCGGAGGCGCCGAAACCTCGAAGTAGCGCCCGCTCTGCACGACCGCGCGTCCGTCGGCCAGCGCGGCAGCATCCGGTCCGCGTGGCGGTGCGGCCGCGTCGAGCTCTTGCGCGGGTGCGGGCTCCGAGCCGGGCTCGAGGCGCGCTGGGTTGTCCAGCAAGCGATACGGGCCAAACACCGTGTCGACCCGAAGCCGGCCTTGCAGATCGCTCGACAGAGCGAACGCTCCGTGGGTTTTCCCCGGTAAAATGGCCCAATTGGCGCCCTCGTCGACCGTGCGCCAAATGGCCTCGGGGATCGACAGCGCGAGCCCAGTGCCGTCGCCCCCGAGCTCGACGTCCGCGAAGGCGACGTGATCCGGCCCGACTTTCACGAAGGAGGCTGCGCCGTCCGTGCTGCGGAGCAAAGAGCGGTCCGCGGGGATGCCGATGATTGAGCGCCCCGCGGCGCTGACGCGAACGAGCGGTTGAAGCGGCGCGCTCGAGCGCAGGAACTTGCCTAGGGGATCATGCGCCTCGTAGTTCGTTCCGCTTTGCCCGACGAACCAATAGCCGTCGTCGCCGCTGAGCACGGCGATCAGATCCTCGGGCGCGAGGTTGGCGCCCGCGGCCAAGGCGTGGGTTCGCGGATCGAGAAGCCAGCGCTCACCGCGTTTACCCGCCAGCAATAGGCGACCGTCAGCCAAGCGACGCTCGGCTTGCACGGGCGCTTGCTTGGGCGGGTGATAGCGCCAGCTCGCGGGACTCGGGTACGTTGCGGATAGCGGAGTGCTCGACAGCAGCGAGCTCTTCGGCTGCACCGCGGGCTTGCCGGGCTCACCGCTGCACGAGACAATCAGCAGGAAAACCCAGTAAATGCGGCGGTCCGACGTCATTTCGAGTCTGCCTTGGCGGCGTGCTCGTAGTCGCTAGCGGCCTTCTCGATCAGGTCCAAGTCGCGCGCGGCCTTCTCGGCCTCAGCGCTGAGCTCGGCGGTGAACAGGCTGAGCCCCCAGATGCCGTTCTCGCGGCGCCGGAATGGGTAGCGTGTGCCGCGAGCGGTCTCGACCGTGGCGCGCTCGCCTTGTACGTCGACGTGCGCGATGCCGGACATGTCTTTGCGCAAGCGGTTCATCCAGCCGTTTCGCTTGGCATAGATGGCGAGCACGTCCGAGCCGTCGGGTGCTGCGGCCTCTTCCGCATATTGAGCTGCCAGCCGCGTGCGCTCTGGTTCAGGGAACGCGGCCAGCACACGATCACGAGCTTTCTTGCGGTAATCGCGAATCGTATAACAGGCATGTTCCGCGCGCGTCTCGGTGTACGCAAAGAAATCTTGTGGGCGGCCTCGATTGACGGCGATGCTGACGCGCAAATAGGCGCCTTCGGGCGTGCGGTCGCTCGGGAACGAAACCTTCGCCCACACGAGCAGTGAGAATACGGCAGCGCCGAGTACGGCAAGCACGATCGTGAGCACGCGGCGCGCAGGCATGTTTCGCGGGCTAGCTTAGAACGGATCTCGCTTTCCAGCCCGTCCGGAAAGTGTTAGCCGACGAACATGTGGCAATCGGCGAAGGTCGCCGTCGTCGTTCCCTGTTTTCGCGAAGCGCGCCTGATCTCGCGTACGGTTGCCGGTATCCCCGCGTTCGTGGACCTGATCGTCGTGGTCGACGACGCAAGTGACGACGGCACCGCGCGTGCCGTGCTCGCGGCCGGCGACCCGCGCGTTCAGCTGGTGCTACACGTCGAAAATCGCGGAGTCGGCGCCGCCATCGTTAGCGGCTACCGCGCCGCGCTGGACGCCGGTTGCGACGTCTTCGCCGTGATGGCTGGGGACGCGCAGATGGCCCCGGACGACCTGGCCTGCGTGGTCGCTCCCGTGGCTCTCGGCCGCGCCAGCTACGTGAAGGGCAACCGCTTTCAGCACGCGCGCTACTCGGACATGCCGCTGGCCCGCCGCGTGGCTGGCCGCATGCTCGCGCTGGCGACGCGCCTGGCCACGGGCCTCGCGGTCGACGACTGCCAGTGCGGCTACACCGCCATCTCGCGCGCGGCGGTGCTTCGCTTGCCGCTGGACGACCTGTGGCCGCGCTTCGGCTACCCGAACGATCTACTGGGCATGCTCGCGGCGCGCGAGCTCTCGGTGCTCGAAGTGCCGGTGCGCCCGGTGTATGCGGACGAGCAAAGCGGTGTGCGCGCCTGGCACGCGCTCAGCATTCTGTGGCTGATCGCGCGGCGCTACGCACGCGAGCGCGCCGTCCGCCGCGCGCTGCCCTCAGGCGCGGATAGCGCGATCGACGATCTGCTCAGCGAAGCGGAGTGAGTGCTCGAGGTCGAAGCACTCATCCAGATCCGCTGCCGACAAACGCTGCGCGACGTCCGGGTCTTCGCCGAGTAGAGCGCGGAATTGACCTTCGCCCTGGAACGCCTTCATGGCGTTCCTTTGCACGAGGACGTACGCCTCCTGCCGGCCGAGCCCTTTGCCGATCAACGCCAGCAGAATGGCCTCGCTGAAGAATAGCGAGCCGCTGCGGTCGAGGTTTCGCTTCATATTCTCCGGGTAGACCACGAGGCCTTCGACCAAACCGGTGCAGCGCTCGAGCATGAAGCCGAGCGTGGCGGTCGCATCAGGGGCCAGCATGCGCTCGACCGACGAGTGCGAGATGTCTCGCTCGTGCCACAGCGCGACGTTCTCCAGCGCCGGGGTGAGCGCGCTGCGGACGACGCGCGCCAGGCCGCACAAGTTCTCGCTGAGCACCGGGTTTCGCTTGTGCGGCATGGCGCTGGAGCCCTTTTGGCCCGCAGAAAAGCGCTCTTCGGCTTCGCTGACCTCACTGCGCTGCCAATGGCGCACGTTGGTCGCGAAGCGCTCGATGCCCGCC
>DATCFJ010000153.1:0-3038 GCA_036509605.1 Polyangiaceae bacterium
AAAGTGGTCGTCGTGCGTGCTGGTGCCAGGCGGTTGCTTGAGCAGCAGCTCGACCTGCGGTACGTACGGTGCGAAGCGCGGGTCTTTCTTGCCGTACTCGATCAGGCGCCAGCGTAGGCCCACGGACACGAAGATGTGCACGAGGCCGGCACGGTCGTCGGTGACCCACGAGCGCAGCAAGACCCAGTTGCGGTAGTCGTCGAAGTAAACGCCGCGCTCGTAGCGAGATTTACCGTTCGGATCGAAGGGCGTGAAGTGCTCACGCACGACTGGTCGCCCTTGGGCGTCCTTGAGATAGAAGCCGACGTCCGCGTCGCGTCCGCTCTGATGACTGACGTGGCCGGGGAGGGGTCCGCCCTCGCGACTCGATAGGTCGCCCACCATCATCAGCGAGCCCTTTTCAGCGCGGGCCACGGCACGCGCGCTACGCTCCAGCATCAAGACCAGCGCGGGGTGCGCGTAGATGTTGTCCTTGCTGCTGTCCTTGACCTTCAAGTCATCGGAATTTTTGAGCTTCTTGGCGCGCAGCTGGAACCCGGCATTGGGATAGCCGACCGTCAGCGACATCAGCGAGAACGGCGCGCCTTGGAAGCGCTCCGGCAAATCTCGACCCGTTCCTGCGTTGGCACTCGGCGCGAGCGCACACAGCGCGCCGCCAAGCGCAACGAGCACGAATGCCGAGCGAGCCCTTTTTCGCCGACTTTGCATCAGGTCTTCGGCTGTATCACGGGTCTCGCGGATCCCGCAAAAATCCCGGGTCTTTTGTCGGCTCAGTGGCGCTGCAGCGCGAAGCCGATGAGCCCGAGGGGGATGCGCAGCTTGCCGTACAGCGCAGTGACGGCGCCGCTCTCGCGCGAGCGCACGTCCGCTTCGATCGCAAATAGACTCCAACCGAGCGACAGAGAAGCGCCGGGACGCATGCCGTGATCCAGATCAGAAGACGCACGAGCCTGCACCCAAAGCCCAGAATCCAACTGCATCACTTCCGCGTCCAAACCCAACGACGCTCGTGAGAGCGTCGAATACTCGTAGCTCAACCCCAGCGTGTAGAAGGTTGGATCGCGCACAAAGAGCAAACCTGCGCCCGCCCGCCCGAGCCAGAGCCCACGGGCGTTGTCGCCGAACTGGTGCCCGTAACCGGCATCGAGCGAGGCGTCCCAAGTCGTAAACTTTCTGCCGAAAGACGAGGGGACGATTGGAGGCGCGGCAGGCGCGATAGGCGTTGGCGCGGCAGGCGCAGCAACGGCAGGCGCGGCGACGGACTCCGCCTTCGGCGTCGCTTCAGGAGTGCTCTGGGCGTGTGCAGGAAGCGCAGCGAGAGCGCTCGTCAAAGCGGCACTGACCAGTGGCGAAATTCTCAAGGTGCCCGCTCGCGAAGCTCGATGAGCAGCGTTTGATCGTCGGCTCCGCCGAGCGGGCGCCCCACGGCCGCACGCGTCAGACACGCGGTCGGCGCGTCCGGCGTCGCACCAGCGGAGACGATCTTGTTTTGCGCGGCGACCAGTGTAAAACGCAGCACTTGGCCGGCGTGCAGCTGTGCCAGCGTTTCGCTGCACGTAGCCAGCGAAGCAGTTAGCAGCTCCGCTACCTTGGGCACGACGACTTGCGGATCATGCGGTCTAGACGCCGCCAACGCCGCTTCTAGCGGCGCCCCCGCGACGCTCAACTGGATGCCCACCGGCAAGCTGTACTCGACGGTGTGCTTCGCTTCGCACCCGCTGAGGGCGGCGCAGCCGACGATTAACCAGCGGATCATCTGTACATTCATCGGTTGGAGCCCGCGAGGGGCCGCTCGTTGCGACCCCTCGCGAAGAGTGGCTCAGCAAATCACGGCGCGTCAGTGGCGGCGCAGGCGGTAACGCCAGCGTCAGTCACCTTGCACACGTACACTTTGCGCAAGAGGCCGAACAAGATCCCGTCGTTACGCGCAACGACGACCTTGTCCCCCGCAACCGCAACACCACCGTACGAGCAACCGCCGAGGGTCCCCGCAGCCACAACAACCAACAATGCGAATGCCGCTTTTTTCATAGTATTCTCCACTTATCCCTAGAGTGTTCTGAAGCCCCGACCCCGGAGTCCCCCTATCGGGTGCTAATCTTCAGCACGCGCTCGTTTAGCCCAACTCTCTACGTTTGGGCAATAGCCGCAGTTCCCTTTGATCCCCAATTTGGCGATTTTTGAATTGGCAGCAACGGGCTTGCGTCCAAGGCGACCGCTCCCAAACTCAGCGATCGCCCGAGCTTTTCTGCCAAAAAAGTGGCTCCGAAAATGAGCTAATCAGGAATCGTTACAATCGTCGTCTCAGGCCTCGTACGACGTTCGAAATCAGACGCGCTTTTGGGCTGTGGTCGCGACCGATATCGATTGTTAAGAGGTCCAGTTTCGACTACCTCACGCGGCAGAGCGCGATCGGGCACATCGCCAGTGCGTTCTCGTTTGCAGGCCAGTACCCAGAGCTCACCACCAGGCTTCGAGCGCCACATGCAGCCTGCGCCCCGGCACCGGATAGCCGATGAAGTCGAAGTGGCGCGCGTCGAAGACGTCGTCGACGGCAGCGCGCAGGGAGAGCTCGCCGTTACGCCCGAAGAGCAGCGTCGCGCCGAGATCGAGCGCGCTGGACGACGGCAAGACGAGCAGCCCCGCCGGATCGGCAAGGCGTGAGCCGCGGTAGCTGAGCCGCGCATCGACGCCTGCGCGGTGCAATGATCGCAGCCCGGTATCAACGAAGCCTTCCACGAACCAACTGCCGAGTAGGCGCGATTGGTATGGGACCAAGTCGTTGCTCAGAGTCCGGCTCGGAGTGGTGTCGCGCGGATCGAGCACGGTGAGCGAGAGCGCGGAGCGCGCGTGGTCAGCCCATTGTGCGCCTGCCTCGAGCTCGCCACCGAGCACGCGCGCGCTACCCACGTTGTACGGCTGCAGCGCACCGATGGACGAACGCCGATAGGCGATCAACTCGGAAACGTGCCGAGCAAAGCCGAATACGTCGAAGTAAGCCCACACCGGGCCGAGCGGCGCCTCCCAGCGCGCCCCCA
>DATCFJ010000154.1:0-9536 GCA_036509605.1 Polyangiaceae bacterium
CTTAGGCGAGATTTCGACGTCTGCGCGCAAGGTTCGCGGTTCCAAACCGACCTGCACCTCGCCCACGGTTCCGGGCTCGCGCAAGCGCACGACCGTGCCTTCGCCACGCGACAAGCCCACCGTGTCGGGAGCCGGCACGAAGTGTGCGGACGCGCCGTAGCTCGCTTCGAGTCCGGTCGCACCCAAGAGCTTCACGCGGCCGTGCTGCCCGAGCAAGATCGCGCCGCTCTCGTAGCGTGCGCCTTCGGGTAGCTCTGCACCGACCACGCGCAGCGCGGTGGCGGCGCTGTCCGGGCCGAAGATCCCGGCGTTGTCGATGGCGCGCGCGGTCAGCTGGTATTGGCCGGGCTGCAAACCGGAGACGCTCGCGGACGTGCCTTGCGCGTCGACGTGGCGCACGAGCTCATTGCCCTTCTCGCCGCTACGCCAGATGCTCAGCTGATAGCGCTGCGCGTCCTTGACCGTACTCAAGTCAGCGCGCGTGCTCGGTGATTCATCGCCGAGCGATAGCAGCAGTGGTTTCGAAACGCTCAAGCTGGGGATGCCGGGTACGTGGTGTTGCTGTGGAGTTGGATCGTGACCGATGAAGCCTCGCACGAGCCCGCTGGGCAAGGTCTTCCAGTCGTTGCCCGACGCGGCGAGCATGTCACCGTCGACAGCAGCCACGGTGACGCTATTTGCATCGGCTATTGCAATGCTGTGCCCACCCTTGGCCACTGCGCTCACCTTGCGTGGTGCTTGCACTAGGATCGCCGTGCTCGGAACTTTGCTCATCGGAATGTCGATATCGACGCGTCCCGAGATCAGCTTGACGACTCGTGTGACAGTCCGTGCCGAGCCAGGCGGCCCGAGTTGCAGCTTCATGTTTCGCCCCAGCTCGATCTGCGTGCCGGGCGCCAGGTGAAGCACCGCCCCTCCAGGCAGGCGCTTGACCGTGCCTTCGCTCGCATCCGCGGATGCGGCGCGTGGCGCCTCTTTGGCATCAGCCAAATGAGCGTGCATCAGTGTCGGAAGCGCGGCGAGCAGAGCAAGAGCCTTCACCCTTCTGGTCATGACTCCTACCAACGGTCGATTGCGACAGGTGTTCAGTCTTATTCGTCAGAATTTTGGCGCTAATTTTGGCGCACGCCCTGGGCTTTTTGCGGCATTTCGCCTACGGCGTGCGCGCTGTCACTACCGCGGATCAGCGCGGACGGCGTGTAGTTCGCGGCGGCAATGAAAGCTCGGCTAGAATTCCGTCGAGCAAGGCTTCGTCGCGCCTGAGCATGGCGATGTGTAGCAATCGGGCGCGCGCGTCTTGCGACTCGAGCTTGGCGAGCATGGCGGCGGCCTCCGCCAGTTTGCGCTCCAAACGCTCATCCAGCGTGAAGTTTGGATCCGACTTGCGGCTGGGCGGCTGGGAGACCGACGCGCCGGATGCCCGCTCCCGGACACTCGAGCTCTCGTCACTCAGCGCTGGGCTGTCGTGCGGTGCGACGTTTGTCCTGTGCGTGCGGTTGGTCATTGCCTCTTCCTTCGAAACGTAGACGCTGCACGTTTCATTCCGATCTGTGTCTCGAGCTCGCAAACCGATCAACGTGGGAGTTTGTCCAAATCTTACGGGGCGCGCCGCGGTCGCCGGGTCGCAGCAGCTGGCAAGTTTTGCGATGTGGGTAAACGGCTTACGTTGTAAATGGGCTTGCGACACGCTTCGCAACGCGTTCTGCTCACACTGTGAGCGCGCTGCACCACTTGGCTCTGGGAACTACCGACGTGGCCCGCTTGGCTCAGTTCTACCGCGACCAGCTCGGCCTTCGAGAAGTCGCGCGTCACGATCACGCGGACGGCTCGCTGCGCTCGGTGTGGCTCGATCTCGGTGGTTCAGTGCTGATGATCGAGCCAACGACGGAAGGCCCGAGGAATGTCGTCGGCGTTGGCGCCGGCCCATTCCTGATCGCGATTGGCGTCGAGCGCGAACAGCGCGAGCGCGTCGAAGCAGAGCTCGCTGCCGCCAACTGCGTCATCGAATCGCGTAGCGAATGGACGTCCTATGCGCGCGACCCTGATGGCAATCGCATTGCGCTCAGCGCGTATCCGCTAGCAGCGTTGCTCGCGCGCTAGCTAGTCTTGCTTTTGTAGTTGCAGATCGTCGAAGCTCGACTGCGTCTTCTTGTCGACACTCTTCGACATGGACTTGGGGTACGCGTTGCTGTTCGGTGAAGCGCCCGGACGTTTGGGAGTCGGCTTGTGTCGTGGGGCGGCCTTATGCTTCGGCGCAGGCTTGTTCACTGGCGGCGTGCTCGCGGCGGGCAGACTCGCAGACGGCACTGGCGTAACGCTTGGCGGCTGCGCGCTGGGCGCCGTGTCGCGCGCGATCACCGGCGCCTTAGGCTCTATTTCGCGTAGCGCGTGCAGGAGCGCTGCCGCGCACAGGAGCAGCGCGAGACCAGCCGCGCCGAGCGCCAGCCAGCGCGAATGGAGGTGCCGACGTAAGCGCGACACGCGCTGCCGCACGCGCGGTGCCGGCAACTCCGCGTCACGCGCGATCTCATCCAGACTTTCGCCGTCACCCTCGCGCAGCAACCAGTGCAGGGTGGCTTCGGCGAAGTCGGTCTTCGGTAGCTCCTTCTCGATCCACTGAGTCAGCTCGCCGGTCGCGGGGCCCGGATCGCTGAACTTCGCGTCCGGATCGGGGTCCAAGAGCGGTAACCGCCCACGGCGTCGGTAGATATCGGCGATCTTGTGGCGCGCGATGCCGTGCACCCAACGCTGAAAGTCTGCGTCGTCGTGCGGGACGATGCTGGCAGTTAGCGCGTCGGTCAGCGTGTTTTGGACCAGGTCGTCGACTTCTCCCGGCGGCAGGCGGCGCCGCGCGTAGCGGAGCAACGCCTCCCGGAGCGCGGGATCGGCCAAGCGGGCCGTGTTCGGGTCAGGTACTAGAAACGCCGGGGCTGCCATGGGGTATGACTTCACCGAGCCCTTCGTCGCTGGGCGGGCCGCTTGTGTGACACCGCGCCGCGACGAATCTCGTTTTTCTTTTTACGCTCCAAGCTCCACGGATCTCCCGCGTGCCTCGCTCCCAGCCAAAAAAACCGCTGCCTTTGCTGGAGCCCGCCGAAAACGAATGGCTTATCGCCAAGTTGGTTCCGGGTGGCGCCGGTTTCCTGCGACTTTCGAGCGGCCAGGGTGCGTTCGCTCCCGGCGCGCTACCGGGGGAGCGGATTCGCGTTGAACAAGTGGAGGACCACAAAACCTACCTACAGGCTACACGCTGGAGCCTGCTCGAGCGCAGCCCTAACCGCGTCGAGCCGAGCTGCCCGGTGCAGCAGCAGTGTGGTGGCTGCGATCTGATGACGTTCGGTTACGCCGCACAAGTAGACGCCAAGGCTGGCATCTTGCGCGAAGCGCTGACGCGCACTGGCCGCTTCGAGCAGCTGCCCGAGCTGCGTTTCGTTTCGAGCCCCGAGCCGCTTCACTATCGGACGCGCATTCGGCTGCATGTCGCGACCGGCGCGCGCATCGGCTTCTACGCCGCCGAATCTCGTGATCTCGTCGAGATCCCGGGTTGCCTCGTGGCGCATCCTGAGCTCGACGCAGCGCTCCGCACGTTGCGTGACATCGCGCGCCGACACGCGGTGGACGTCGCCAAGCTCTCCGAGCTCGAGCTGCGAGTTGCTCCAGGGGGGCCTCGGCTTGCGGTGCACTTAATACCCGCGGAGCGGAGCTTCGATCCCGCCCGGCCGCTGGTCGCTGCGCTCGCACGCTCGTTTGAGGTGTCGATCGCCGAGCGAGCTTCGGATCCCGAACGTGACCAGCGTTATCCGCTGCCCGGGGGCGTTCAGTTGCGAGTTTCGGGTGGCGGCTTCAATCAGGTGAATTGGGCCGTGAATCAGCTGCTCGTGCAAGCCTTGCTGGACGGCGCCGAGCGCGTCTCCGCGCTCAGCTTTTGCGATCTGTACTGCGGCGCGGGCAATTTCAGCTTGCCGCTCTTGGCGCGCGGGCTGGTCGGCCTCGGCATCGAAAATTCCAGATCGGCGATCGCGGCCGCCAGGCGCGCCGTCAAAGAGCAATCACTGTCCTCGGCGCGCTTCATCGCCGGCGACGTGCGCGTCGAGTTGGAGAAGCTAACTCGCGCTGAGTGCTTCGATCTCATCGTGCTCGACCCGCCACGCAGTGGCGCCCGGGATGTGCTGCCCGAAGTGATCCGCCGCGCGCCCGGTCACATCGCCTACTGTGCCTGCGATCCAGTGACGCTGGCCCGCGATTTGCGAGCTCTGTGCGACGCCGGCTACGCCCTCGACCGAGTGACCGGCTTCGATATGTTCCCGCAAACACATCATTTCGAAACCTTGGCCTGGTTGACTCGCAGCTCGTGAATTGTTGGCCCGCCGCGCGGGCGCTTGGAACAATTCGAGCTGCCGAGCCATACTCGGCGCCGCGAGCCCCCACATGCAATTAACTAGCGATTTTTCCAATCCTCCGAGCGCACCCGAATGGCTGGTTTCCAACGGCAAGGTAACCGTTGGCCCGGTTGCCACGGACTTGCTGCTGCGCGGCGTGATGCATGGGCGCGTGCCGAGCACCTCTTGGGTGCGTCAGACCGGCTGGCAGAGTTGGCGCGAGGTGGGAAAGATCCGTGAGGTGTCGGCACTCAAGCGCGTGCTCGAGCGCACGCTGGACGATCGCGGCACGGAGCCCGCTAGCCTGAGTGAAGGCATCGCTGCATTGGCGCTCGCCGGTGACGAGGGTGAGGCCTGGCTGCTTGCCTTGCATGCGGTCGCTCGCGCTACGTCTGCCACGGTGGGGCTGGCGCATCGCCTGCGCGAACCGCTACTGCTCCCGACGACTTCGTGCGTGTTCGAAGCTTCGAGTGAGCTCTTGGGCGAGGTGTTGCCCTGGTTCGATCCGGCATTCGCTCTGGCGCGCGTCGGCGGCTTCGCTTTGGGCCGGGCCGACGCGGGGCCCGTAGAGCGCGCGCTGTCCGATCGTCTCGGCCGCGGTCAGCGGTTGCTTGGAGTCGCCATGCTGCCGATTACGATCTCGGGTCAGCTATGCGGCATGCTCGAGCTGGGCCGCGCCGATCATCCGTTTCGCGATAGCGACGCCGCGGAGCTCGCGGACTTCGCGCGCCAGGTCTCGGCGGTGGTGGCGCGTCTGGGCCGCGCTTCGTCGCATTCGGCTCCCAGCCAACGCTCGTGATTTCAGACCCCAAATAGGGCAACAGCCCGGCGCGAGGGGAGCGCGCCGAGCTATTGAAGAGATTAGGGAGGCGGCGACCCGGGCGGAGGGGGGGGGTCACCAAGGGCGCCGCCTGCTTGTTCGGTCCTTGCAGGGAGCGTGCCACGGGGAATTTTCGACAATTCAACAGTTTAGCAATCGAAACGTCACCGGGTCGTTTCAACTATGAAAGGAGTCGTGCGATCACGAAACGTCGCGTGAACATTGGCACTCCCTCTACCCTCGCGGAAAGCTGCGACTTCGCCTCTGAGGCTCCAGATCGTGCCTCGCGGAGCGCGTGCTCGCCAAGCCTTTCGCTGAGCACTATCGTCCGCCCATGAGGTGGTCCTTTCGCATCGCGCGCGTGTCCGGCATCGACGTGCGGCTGCACGCGACGTTCGCCCTGGCGGTGATCCTGTTTGCTCAGGGGTTCTTCGAGCAGGACGGTTGGCGTGGGGCGGCCTTCGGCGCGCTGCTGATTTGCCTGCTGTTCGTGTGCTTGACCCTGCACGAGCTCGGCCACGCCTTGGTCGCGCAGCGCTTTGGGCTATCGGTGACCGAGATCCTGCTCCTGCCGATTGGCGGCGTGGCGCGGCTCACGAGCGATCCCAAAAAGCCTCAGCAAGAGCTGCTGATCGCGTTGGCCGGGCCGCTGGTGAATGTCCTGCTCGCGGCCGGGCTTTGGCTTGGATTGCACCAGATCCATGCTTCAGTTGAGCTGAGCGATTGGGCGGGACCCCTCGAAGTGTCGCTGCCGGGCCTGCTACGCGCGCTATTTTTTGGCAACGCGGTGCTGGCGCTGTTCAACATGCTGCCCGCGCTACCGATGGACGGCGGGCGGGTCTTTCGCGCGCTATTGAGTCTGCCCATTGGGCGTTTGCGCGCGACCCGCATTGCGTCGGGGTTGGGGCAGGTGATTGCGATCGGCATGGTTGGCGCGGCGATCAAGATGAATTCGCCAATGTTCGCCCTGGTCGGATTGTTCGTGTTCGTGGGTGCGGCTCAGGAGCGCACGGCTCACCGCGCTAACGAGTTGCTCAGTGAGCTGCGCGCCGGCGAGGTCTGCGACCCGAATGCGGTCGTCTTTGCGCCGCACGAGCACGTGGGGCACGTCCTGGACACCTTGGTGCGCAGCCCACAAGCGCACTTTGCCGTGTTTTACGGTAAGGAGCTGGTGGGAACCGTGGCGCGCGACCAGGTGCTGATGCTCGCCCCGCGAGTCGGTCTGGACGCGCCGCTGTCGTCGTTGATGCGTCGCGAATTCTTCGCGGTCGATGCGGGCACGACACTCGACGACGTTCGTCGTAAATTGCTGGAGCTTGCCGGAAGGCCCGTCGTGGTGCGTTCACTCACGGGCTTCGCCGGGGTGCTGGGCTTCGAAGACTTGCAGCGCATCACCACTGTTGCCGAGCGTTTGGCCCAAGCGGGTATCCGTCGTCCACAGCCCGTCCCGGATCCGGCACTGCATTGAGCACCGCCACCGAAAGGCATCCGCCCGTCCTCGCGTACCTGTTTTTCGCGGAGACCTGGGAGCGCTTCAGCTTCTACGGCATGCGCGCGCTCTTGGTCTTCTATCTGACCAAGTCGTTCATGTTCGGAGACAAGGCGGCTTACACGATCTACGGCAGTTACACGGCGCTCGTGTACACGACGCCGGTGATTGGCGGGTTGCTCGCCGATAAATTGCTCGGGTTTCGCAAAGCGGTGCTGCTCGGCGGCGTGCTGATGGCGCTCGGTCACTTCGCAATGGCCGTACAAAATCTGCAGATTTTCTACTTTGCGCTCGCCCTTTTGATCTGCGGTAACGGCTTTTTCAAGCCCAACATCTCCAGTATAGTCGGGCGTTTGTACGGCCCGGATGATCCGCGGCGCGACTCGGCATTCACCATCTTCTATATGGGCATCAACTTGGGAGCGCTGTTCTCCCCGTTGGCCTGCGGTTATTTGGGTGAACGCTACGGTTGGCATTGGGGTTTTGGCTTGGCGGGCGTGGGCATGCTGCTCGGCTTGTTCGTCTTCATGCGCGCACAGCCGCTCTTGGCGGGCGTTGCGGATCCGCCGCAGCGCGCGGACGGTAAACCGGTCAAGTTTGCCGGGCTGCCCGGCGAGGCTTGGGTGTACCTCGGGACGCTGCTCGCCGTCGTTTTGGCGTGGCGGCTGGTGCAGCACGGCGCGCTCGTTGGCTCACTGCTGAGCGTCTTCGGAGCCTGCGTGCTCGTGGCGTTGCTCGTGTTCATGTTTCGGCTGAAGGACAAGGTCGCGCGCGACCGGCTCGGGATGGCCTTGGTGCTCACGGTCATCTCCGTGGTTTTCTGGGCGTTTTTCGAGCAGACGGGCACGAGCATGAATTTGTTCACCGATCGCAACGTGAACCGCTCGCTGTTCGGCATCGTGATCCCAGCCTCGCAGTTTCAATCGGTCAACCCGGTGTTCATCTTGCTCTTCGCGCCCGTGTTCAGCGCGCTTTGGCTGTACCTCGCGCGGCGCAAGCTGGAGCCGAACACCGCGCTGAAGTTCGGTTTCGGCATTGTTCAGCTCGGGCTCGGCTTCGTGGCGCTCTACTTCGGCGCCCTAACCTCGCGCGCTACCGGCGTGGTCCCGATGTTTTGGTTGATTCTGGGCTACTTCCTGCATTCGACCGGTGAGCTGTGCTTGTCGCCCATCGGCTTGTCGATGATCACCAAGCTGTCTCCGCCGAGCATCACCGGCATCATGATGGGAGTTTGGTTTCTATCGAGCGCATTCGCGCAGTACGTGGCGTCGCTGATCGCGCAACTGACAGGCGTGAGAGAGGGCGGCTCGGTCGCGAGCGCGCTGCCGAAACCAAGCGAAACGGTGATGGTTTACGGCTCCGTGTTCGGCAGCATCGCCTGGGTTGCGCTAGCGGTCGGCGTGGCAGTGGTAATTATTTCGCCGCTGATTGCGCGCAGAATGCACAACGTGAGCTGAACCTTGCCTTACGGGGGATTTTTCGCGTCGCGCGCGCACACGCGGCCCGGCGCGGCCCAGCGCGATAACGGCTCAAATCAGCTACAGCATGAATCCGCTTTTGCTCGGCAAAAGTCTCAGTCAAACTCCCCGCCCCATGTCCGAATCCCCCGATCTACCAGAGGTAGAGCCTCGCGATCCGGAGGCAGTGGCGGTTGCGATCGAAACCGCGCGCGCTCTATTTCGCACTGGCGAGCGACTCGACGCTTTGCGCTGGCTGCGCCGCGCCGCAGAGCGCGCTGAAGAAGCGGGGGACGACGTGCGTTCGGTGAGCTTGGCGCGCAGCGCGGCCGACCTCAGCACGGAGCTACAGAGCATGCCGCCGCCGCCCGTGGCAAGCACGCCGCCCCCAACGGTCGCGAACTCCCCCCCGCCCACCTCGCGCCGCAACGACGAAGCTGCCGCGCTAGCGCCGTATGATGACTTCGCGGACAAGACCGCGGTCGACGTGCAGGCCCCGCCCGTCGTGCGCGAAGCACTTCAGTCCGGTGTGCACATCACCGAGCTCCCGGATTCGCAGGAGTCGCCGCGTTCGGTCACGATGCCCTCGCCGTCGTCATCGATTCCGGTCGTGTCGGGCAGCCCGATCGCCCCGCAAGCGGCCCCGCCCCCCGCTCTCCGCCAAGCGCTCCGCGTCGCAGTGAGCGTCGACCCAAGTGCTCCTGGCACCTGGCTCGTACGCGCGCTCGGAGAGGGCGTCTCTGCCCCCGCCGGCAGCGACGAAGCCCTACTCATCGCGCTCGATCCGCATAGCGAATTGTTCGACTGAGACGCTGAGCGCGGCTGCGGCGCAGTGAGCAACAACGGCACCAACTCCGCGTTCGGCGGCCATGACGGCAAGACGCTGATCGTCGTCGTTGTCGGCACCAACGCCAAGACTGTCGCCATGACCGTGCCGGGCCTAGCGCAAGACGTCTTGGGTCCGCGCCTCGCGCTGCCGAGCCAGCAAATTCTAGCGCAGGCCGGTTGACACTTTACCCATGGGGACGGGCTGAGCACCGCCCAATTGGTGATCCTCAACCGTTGGCCCGCGTTACTTGCCCACTAGCGCGCGTGCCTAAGTGCTTCCAACGCATCCCGCGTGAGGCGGACCGCTTCGCGCGGCACGCGTTCCACGGCGAAAAGGGGGCAAATGTCGCGCGCGGTGGCCCGCTCAGCGACGCTCATGCCGGCGCTGTTGGCGGCCCACGCCACGATCGCGCGTGGATCTGTGCCGCCGGCGCGCAGCTCGGCGAGGCTTAGGTCGGCTTCGCGTTTGGCGAGGCGGCGGCCGTGTTCGTCGGTGACGAGGGGCACGTGGAACCAGGCGGGGTGCGGGAGGCCGAGTGCGTTTTGGACGTGCCATTGGCGGG
>DATCFJ010000155.1:0-17415 GCA_036509605.1 Polyangiaceae bacterium
TGCCGGCGGCGGCAGCCCATAACATGCACCCAACGGAGTAAACATCAGCCCGGTGGTCCACACCCTCGCTGAACATTTGCTCGGGCGACATGTAAGAAATCTTGCCTTTGATCATACCCGTGGCGGTGTTGATCGTGGAACTTTTAGCCTTGGCGATGCCAAAGTCGAGCACCTTCACTTGACCGTCGTAGGTGACGAACACGTTTTGCGGCGAAACGTCGCGATGCACGAGCATCAGTGGCAAGCCGTCATAGGCGCATAGCTCGTGCGCGTACTGCAGGCCTTCGAGCACGCTAATGATGATGCGAAGTTGAAAGGCGAGCGAAAGGGGGTTGCCCGTCACTGTGCCACGTCGGATGACGTCGCCCAGCGTCTGCCCTTCGAGGTACTCCATCACGATGACGTGTTGATCGCCTTGAGTCCCAACCTCGTAGGTTTGAACCACGTTGCCGTGATTGAGTTGCGCGGCGAGCCGCGCTTCCTCCAGGAATGCCGTCAGCGCGTCGGGCTCGGTCGCGAGATCCGGCAGCAGGGCCTTGAGCACCACGAGCTTGCTCACGGCGCCTGGCCCGCGCGTCACGGCTAGGGACACGTTCGCCATGCCGCCGCGCCCGAGCTCCGACAGCACGCGGTACTTTTCAAGGCTCGTCACGGCCTGCGCCAGTCCGCCCGCGGCCGTCGACCCGCGGCGGGTGTCGTCGTCGCGCCGGCTTGTCGGGAGCCAGGTCATCCGTCGTTAAAGATACCAGGCAACGCCCGCCAGGGCAGTGCGGATTCAGTGCTCAGGATCGAATGTGTCATCGGCGGAACGGGGGGGCTTTCATCGGAACAACGGCCGGTTCCGCTGTACGCCTAAGAGCGCTTCGATAACCTCGGACAAGCCTAGCGATGACGCGGCGCAACGCGGGAGCCGCGAAACGGAGCTGAAAACGGGGCGACGGAGAGGTTATAGGGGCAACTCTCACTAAGCCCTTCACTGGTTCGTCTGCCAAGGCTGTCCAGCTTCTTCGCGCACTCTTCGGCTGAACCGCAGACAAACCGGGTGGCGGTTGCGCTAAACTTCCGTAGTAGCCAAATGTGGACGAGACACCCAGGCCGCAGTGACCCCGAGCGCAAGCTCCCGAGGGGGCGGACCAAGCAATCGCCGCGGCCGGGCCGAACGCCGAGCTGGTCGCGGCTCTGCTCGGCCACGGCCCTGGGGTCCGCGCTGTTCCTCGCAACTGCAGGGGCAAGCGCCGGCGGCGTCGATCAGCCCGCCGCCGCTCACGGCACGATCAACGAATTCAAGTTGGCGTGCTCACGCTCGTTCGAGCAAAGCCAGCGTTTGCGCAACGGGGCGCAGTACGTCGCAGCCATCGACGAAGCCGTGAAGTGCGCGGACCCGAAATGCGGAGAAGCGCTGTTCGCTGAATGCACCAAAATCTACGACCAGCTGCAAACCGCAACGCCCTCCGTGGTGTTCGCCGCCAAGGACGATTCGGGCAGGGAGCTGACGGGCGTCGTCGTGACGATCGACGGCCGGCCGAGTCGAGACCAGCTCGACGGCAAGCCGGTCCGGGTCGACCCGGGCAGTCATCAGTTCGCGTTTTCGATTAACGGCTACCAGCGCACCGAGCAGGGCGTTCTGATCCGCGCCGGTGAACAGTTTCGCCCGATCAACGCGATCTTGCACCGAACGCGAGCAGCGGATGCAGCTCCGTCTTCGCAAGGGTCGACGAGCGCCCCGGAAGCGCCGCGCAGCGTACCATTGGCGAGCTACGTTCTCGGCGCTGTCAGCGTCGTCAGCCTCGGCACATTCGTCGGGTTTCGCCTGGCCGGCTCAAGCGGCTTCGACGCGCTGGCGCGGAGATGCAAACCGAACTGCACGCCGTCCGAGATCGACAGTGTTCGACAGAAATACAACATCTCCGACATCGCACTCGGCATTGGGGCGGCTGCCGCCGTCGCCGCAGTGACGGTGTATTTGGTTTCGCCACGCGAGCACAGGCCCGTTGCGGCGCTGCAGGTATCGCCGAGTGAGCACGGGCTCGGCGCTGGCATCGTGGGTCAGTTCTAATAGCAAGAGCCGCGCTTGCGCGCGAGTGACGGAGCGCGCGCGCGGCGAGCCGATGCGCGAAATCCGTCACGAAGTCGGATCGATTCTGCTGTGTAACCTTCCGACGCTCAGTGCCATCTTTTGCCAAGAGCGAAGGGGCGTACCGCATAGGGTGCGGGAAATTGCCTAGCGTCGCCGGGAGGCTATGTCGGCACAAACTTTGCTGCGATCGGGGACGAGATGATTAGGCAAAAATTTTGCGCCGGGGAGACGACGGTGGGGGACGCCGCCGCTGCCGGAGGCCCCGGAACCCTCGTTCTGGAAGCATGGGGTGGGCCCTCAGGAAAGGTCGCGACCGACGTGCCACTTCTCGAACCAGGTGTCGGGCCAGAAGAAACGTGTGCCGCCCCGCTGAGTGCTGGCGCGTGCCAGCTGATCTCATCTAAAGACCTGTCCGTCGCCTGGTTGCCGATCGCCATCGGGCAGATCCACTTCCACATCGACGGGGGAGACTCTGTCTCCGACGGGAGCGTGATCACAGTCACGTGCATGTTCGAAGGGGCCTCTGGGGCCGGGTGGTTCCACATACGCTGCTCTCGTCACTGAAGGAGATGCCTGCCGCGGGGCCCTCGTATGCCGGTCTGAGCTCCGAGGTCGACGCAACTACCGTCGTCGATGGATTCACCATCACGACTTGGAGCCATCAGAACTCGACGACTCCGAATCGCGATTTCAGCGTGACCCTCCAGTAGACCCCACTCTAACGAATCGCGGTGCCGACGTGCCATGCCTAGCCGAACAACCAGTCACCGACCTGATACGTGCGGACCGGAGCGCTGTCACCGCCGCGCGATGAAGTCCTTCGGGTCCATTCCGATATCGCGTGCAATCTGCCTGGTGAGACCGGGGGAAATATCGCGACCTTGGTGGAACGGGACCGTCGTCGCACGGCCGTCTGGATGCCGAAACTGCTTGTGCGATCCACGTTGTCGAATTTCCGCGAAGCCAAGTGCGAGCAAGATCGCAACGACCTCGCGCGGCTTCAAGATCGGGATGTCACCCACTACGCAACTCGTACGGTCTGCGTCCCCACGAACTCCGACTGCAGTATCGGTTCGCCGTCTTCAAGCAGCATCGCGATCACCTCTTCGAGATTCGCGCGCAACTCGTCCTCGGTTGCTCCCTGCGAATGCGCGCCTGGCCAGCCTGGGATATACCCCACATACAAGCTGGTGTCCGAGTCGCGTTCGACGACGGCGGTGAACGTACGCATGACAGAGGCATAGCACGCTCTATCTTTCGCGCCGAGTCCAGGCACTTCTGGCCTGGGATGGCAGCCCAACTCACGCCCCGCGGCGGAGCGAAAGCCGCCGCCGAACTCCACCCGTATCTCGGCTTGAAGCCGACGCGGATCTCGCTGCGCTCGACTCGCGCAGGCTTAGGCCTGATACGGTTAGCCCGACCCGGTCATGGTTCGCTCTATGGAAGAGGAAGTCCTTCTAGGAGGGTTCGTGAATACCGTCGTGCGCGTCGGCGACACGGTGCGGCGTATCCCGGGGAATTGCACGCCGACGATTCACCGGCTCCTCGCGCACGTGCGCGAGCGAGGCGTCACTTGGGTGCCGGCGCCTCTTGGGTACGACGATCTCGGTCGCGAGATCCTGACTTTTATCCCGGGCGCGGTGCCACATCAAATGCCCGAGTGGGTTTGGTCAGAAGTCGTCCTGACCGACGTCGCGCGTTCACTCCGGGAGTGGCATGACGCAACGATAGGGTTCGACGTTGCCGGTTCGACTTGGGGCCTCGACGCCCGTGACCCGCCTGAAGTGATCTGCCACAACGATTTTGCGCCCTACAATTGCGTCTTTCGTGACGGACGTCTGGTGGGGGCTATCGATTTTGACGTGTGCGCGCCTGGTCCCCGGCTCTGGGACATCGCATACACTGCGTACCGCTTTGTTCCGCTAATGCCCGCGCAAGACGCTAGCGACTTGCCAGACGCCGGCGAACACTCCCCCTTTGGCGTGTCCGAGATGCGGGCTCGACTGGACACTTTCTTGGGTGCCTACAGTGCGGCCGGCGTGCCTGTGCATTTCGCCCCGTCCGCGGTCATTGCTTCAACCATCGATCGGCTTCGCGTCCTCGCGGCCTGGACGACAGAACACGCGCGAATGAGCGGAGTGGCGGCGCTCGCGAACCACGGGGAGATGTACTTGGCTCACGCCCGATGGCTCGTCACCCAATTGCGGGCGGGCTTCGGCGCGACCAAATGCTGATTTTGCGGCGATCGCGATGAGCTCTCAGAACGACGTGCACGCGGTACGGCCCGCGCAGACGCCGCTCCGGCACTCGTGCATGAGGCAATCGTCAGCGCTCAGGCACGGCTCGCCGACGTGCGTGTAAGCACGGCAAATGCCGTTCACACACTCAGCATTCTGACACAAGCCGTCGAGCTGCTCGCAGGGGTCACCGGGATACGCTGATTTGATGCACACGCCGGGGCCGCAGGTGAGGAGCGCCGTCATTGCTATTGGGAACGCACAGCAGGCTCACCCAAGCTGGAAACGAGGCGCGCACACGCCGGGGCAGCTCGCAGTCGAGCACCACGCGAGTGAAGCGTAGCGCCCAGGCGAGATGCTTGTGCTCGCGCTTACTGGCAAACCTCAATGCCGTTGCAGAAGTGACCCCCTACGCAGTCGAGATTGCTGCCGCAGGTTTGCCCCGCGTTGCACGGTCCGCAGCCCCCCCCCACCGCAGTCGATATCGGTTTCGAGGGGCGAGCGTGCCAGCACATGTTTTTGGCACGCGGACGCTTGTCGGCGCAGCGCTGGCGCGGACGCCCTCGCGAGCCCTACTCCGTCACGGGCAGGCGGCGAACTGCTTGTTGCCCTGCACGACTTGCCCGGCGCTCAGATTCACGGCTTCGGTGACGACGTGGTTGTAGATGTCGGTGAGCCGGAAGGTGAGCGCACCAGTCCCGGCGCCAGTCTTGAGCTCGTAAGTATTGTACGCGGTGTGCGTAAGCGCCTGGTAGCCGTCCTTCGTCATCACTTCCATCTTGGCGACGAGGTTCTGCGCGTTCATCGGCGTGACGGCGAGGTAGTACTGCTGAGATGCCGTATCGAAATAGTATTTGAGGTTACCGGTGGTGCTGCACGCCACGTACTTCCAGGTGGTGGCGGGGTTGTTGTTGGCCCCGAGCGCGCCGTACGCAGCCCCGTTCAAGTCGATGTGATGGCTACCCTGGAAGCACCACTGCTCGTTGCCCTTGTATGGGCATTCATCCGTGATCTGGACGGTGAGCTTTTTCTGGTTTTGGGTGTTCGTGATCTCGACGCACGCGCCGCACACGCCGGAGCCATTCCAGTCGTACTCGTTCATCGCGCCGTAGTACTGAGGCAGCGTGTTGGTCGGGTAGTGGCAAGCGACCAGGGACGTGGCAAGCGAGTAGGTCGTGATGTGCCCGCTGCGCTGTTGGGTATCGGGGTTACAAGTCGGGTTCACGCATTTGCCCGAGACACAGGCGCCATCGGCAGCGCACTTCGTGGTGCAACTGCCGCAGTGATTTTGGTCGCTTTGCGTGTCGAAGCAGCCGTCCGAACAGAGCGAGCCGCTCATACACATGCAGGTGCCGTTGCTGCAAGTCTGCCCGGTGCCACACGTCACTCCCACGCACGAATTCGCAGCGCCACCGCCGCCACCGATCGCGCCTGCGGCCGAGCCGCCCGCGCCTGCGGCCGAGCCGCCCGCGCCTGCAAGCGAACCGCCGGCTGCGCCGCTCACCCCACCCGCGCCCGCTCCCATGCTGACGATGGGGGCACCGCCGTTCGAAACGAGCGCGCCGCCCACACCAGCCGTAGTCGGAGCACCGCTCGTGCTCATGCCGCTGCCGCTGCTGCCGGCGCTAGCGGAAGGGACGCCGGTCACGCCGCCGGAGCTGCAGGCGATGAACCAGAGCAGGGGGGCTACACAAAGGAGTCGACGACCGTGCTTCAACCAAGAATGAGTGCGCATCGCGGAGTGAGTACCTAGCACACGTTGTGGGCAAGCCCAGAACTGTGCGCGCGAGACGATGATCAAGAATCGCGCGACGATAAATTTCTTTGCACGCGCGATCGAAAGGTATCCGTCTTAACTAAGGAACCGGTTCCGGATCGTGCGCCAACGCTATCGACTCGAAGCATGTGCGCCGAGCATGAGAGTAACGCTTGACCCCCAGTCGGCGCCTTCGAGTCCGCGCCATGTAAGACTTTGGCGTTCGGAGCGAGTGCCAAAGGCGCTGGGAACGGCGCCTTCCGCCGGGTTCGCTCCCGCTCCACTCTTGGGCCAGATTCGTCTTGACTCAGGCCCGGTCCTTAGGCAGAAGGAGCTTATTGAAAACGAAAGTCATCTTCAAAGTCATTAGAGCCAGCGCATTTGCGGTGTTTCTCGCCCAACCGGCCTTGGCGACCCCTCGCACGCTGCCGTTCAGCTACCCCAACGAGACGCTCCCCAAAGGCGGCCTCGAAGTGGAGATGTACACGGACGTCAATCCATTGCGCGTCCCCGCGGACCCGACCGGCGCAACGGCGGGCAACCTTTGGGCGCCCGAGTACCGCCTGCAGACGGAGTTCGAGTATGGCATTACCGATCGCGTTGAGCTCGGGCTCTATCAAGTGTTCGAGGCTGCGCCCGTAGCTGGTGGAGACAATGCCTTCTTGTTCGACGGGCTGAAGTGGCGCGTCCGGACGCGCCTTGCAGAACCCGGCGAGCTGCCAGTCGACATCGGGCTCTACCTCGAGCTCGAAACCATGCACGACGAGCTAGCGCTCGAGGGTAAGGTCAACTTGCAACGACGCATTGGCAGGGTGCGCTTGCTAGCAAACCTATGGGCTGAAGAGGCCTGGGCGCGACCGCTCGACACGAAGCCCCACGGACGCGAAGCGGAGTTCATCGTCAACCCCACGGCCGGTGCGTCGTTCGAGGTCACTCCCACCTTCCAGCCCGGATTCGAATATTGGGCTCGCGGCCAGCTGTCGTCGTCCGGCGCTACGCCCCAGGATCGTGAAAATTCTCGTGTTCATCACTTCCTCGGGCCGACCTCGCACCTCAACTTCGGTAGGTTGTGGTGGACCGCGGGTCTGTACTTGCACTTGAACAGCACGAGCACACCAAATCCGGGAGACGCCTACGGACCTGTTTGGTTTCGCAGCGTAATCGGGCTTGATTTGTGACAAGTCAGCATTCGTCCCGCGTGGCTTCGGCGTCTCCACAGCGTTGAGGTGTCTTGTCCTGATTAGCGCAGCGTACGGTTGTGCGCCCGGTTTGCCGCAACCGAACGCGGCGGACGTCACGCGGCGCCAAGGCGGTCAGGACGGCGCCAGCACATTGAGTGACCTGCAAGAGGGTCGCGAGCTGTACCGGTCTCACTGTGGTAGCTGCCATGCGCTCCGCGATCCCACGTCGCTACAGCCAGAGTCATGGATCGAACAAGTTCGCGACATGCGCGAAAAAAAAGGCGTCCGCCTATCGAGCGACGAGGCGCGCCGAATCACGGCCTATTTGCTAGCCGTCAGTTCTCGCTAGCGAACCCGCAACGGATCGAGCCGCGGGGGGCGGCAAAATCTGATTGAGCCTGCCTACGGCGCGGGCAGCATGCCGAGGCTGGGCCACACGGGCCCGGGCGAATAATTCACTCGTTCGAGGAGCTCGAGTTGTGGCCGACACCGGGCAGCGCGCACCAGACGACGGGGTACGCTGCCGGGCAGCCCGTGTATAGAATCGTACGGCGGGCTAGTCTGCTGAGCGCGTGCTTCGTTTGGTAAATCTCGCTCATCAACGAGCTCGTCGCGCCGGCCTGACATAAACCTAAAGCGACAGAACTGACGTCGGCTGGCAGGGGATTGCGCGCGGCGCCGAAGCGCCGGCTTTACGCCGCGCGAGCCCCAGCGAGGCTTCGGCGATGGCCTGGCTGCGCAGCTCGGCGCGCCCGGATACTTTGAGCTTGCCGAAGATCGAAGCCAATTGGTTGGCAGTCGTGCGCCCAGACGTGTTTCGCGTCTGGGCAATCTCGCAGTGCTTTTTGCCTTCAATCGCCAAGAACGCGACTTCGAGCTCGGAGCGCGACAAGCGTGTGCCAAAGCTCGCGCCCGGAGTTTCACAACTGATCTGCATGCTGCCGCCAGGTATCACCTGTTCGAGGCGAGCGGGCTGAAGCGGCATTCCATATCGGCAGTGAGCAGCCATGACGAGCAGGATGGGCGCACGCGAGACGCTCTGACGCGGAGCCATCGCGCATAACGCGTTGGCGCACCAGCCAGCGATGGTCCCGGTGCTGACCTTGGCGTCGTAGGCCAGCCGCTTCTGACCCTCGCCCAGGAAGAACCGCGCCAAGATCTCGACCGCCGGCAACGCGAAGCCCGGAGGCGGACGGCGCTCCTCGAGCTCCGCGAAGCAACGCCCAGCTTGGTGAAAGGTGTTCGACACGATCAGGCGACCAGCGATCAACTGGTCCCACAGTTCGGCGAGGTCGATTCCGGATTCCAGCGGTCGAGCGATGGCGAGCTGTTGCATACCCGCCACATCAGCAACTCGTGTGCCATGCGAAACCGCGCTCGATGAAGGCTAAACTGTGCAGGAAACCGCTCAACCGGCGGCGCTCCATCGAAGAGTGTGCGGTCCTCCGCACACTCTTCGGAGGGCTCTCTGCACATGAGTCAAAAAACGGAGCCGCCGAGCGGTTCTTCAGTGCGGATTCGCCGCGCGAGCTGGGCGGCGCGCTCGTGTCAGCCTTCGTCTCTGTCGGCGGGCGGGCATTGTTCGGAACGACAGAGCTCGGGCGCATACGTCAATCGAAGTCGCAATTCTCAATCGAGTTTTGGGCTCGATTCGCAGGGCTTGCGGCTCTGATTTTGTGATTCCCCGAGTGCTGCGAGTGTCCTATGGTCCACGGGACAATAGGGAGGTCACAGATGGCGGATTTCAAAAGTCTAACTCGGTCGAAGCCGTTGCGTATTGCGTCAGCGGGTGTCGGAGGCGTGGTCGCGCTAGGTGCAGCGGTTGCTGTTGCGCAAACCCTTGGCAGCTCGAACGGGGTCATCCACGGCTGCGTGGGAGAGTTCGGCAATCTCCGAGTCGTTGGCTCGGCCAAGGAGTGTCGCGGGCGTGAGTTTGCAATCGAATGGAACAAGGTTGGTCCGGCCGGCGCCCCCGGTGCCGCCGGGCCTGCTGGTGCAACCGGGCCTGCTGGTGCGGTTGGCGCAGCTGGGCCTGCTGGCCCCGTCGGGGCACCGGGAGCCACAGGACCGCTCGGGCCGATGGGCTTGCCAGGTGCTCAGGGTCCGCAAGGTGTACCCGGTCGTGACGGCCGCGACGGCACCGGAACGGGCGTAGCTACGGCTGCAGATGCCGCCTGCAGCGCCACGATCACCGGCGACGTCTTCGCCAAGATCGACAACATCCCGGGTAGCTCGACGAACACTAAGCACAAGGGTGAGAATGTCCTGACCGCGTTCGGTTGGAGTGGGCTGACGTCGACGGTCAGCAGCGCTGCAGGCGGCGGAGGCAGCGGAAAGGTCCAGGTCGGCCCGGTTTGCTTCGTGAAAGCCGTGGACGCTGGGACTGCAGATATCATCAAGACCGCAGCGTCCGGCGAGCACATCAAAGAGGTCACCTTCTCGATCGACCGCACTGGCACCGGGAAGGTGGCCGGCGAAACGAACGAGCTCAAGATCAAGCTAACTGACGTATTGATCTCCTCGTACAAGACCGGTGCGGCCGGCGACGCCGCCGGCGACGAAGTAGTGATGAGCTTTCAGCGAGCAGACATCACGGCCTGCCCGCCGAGCGGCGCGTGCAGCACCGTCACCGTCGACAGCAAGCTCTAAAGTCGGTCCGTGCCGGAACCGGCGAATCGCTACGATCAGGTCTCGTATCCGGGGCGCGCCTACCCTGAGGCGCACCCGGATCGGCTGTTTGTTTGCGCGCGCTTGCACGGGCTCGAGCCGCAGGCTGTCGACCAGTGTCGGCTGCTCGAGCTCGGCTGCGGCAACGGCGCGCACTTGCTTGCGCTAGCGACCGCGCTTCCCGGCTCGGAATTCGTCGGCATCGACGGCTCCGAGCGAGCGATCGCCGAAGGCATGGAGCTCGTTCGAGAGCTGGGGTTGAAAAATCTGCGCCTCGAACAGGGTGATTTCTCGACGTTCGAAAGCTCGGGGCCGAAGTTCGATTACGTCGTGTCACACGGGGTGTATTCCTGGGTGCAACCCGCCACTCAAGACGCGTTGCTCGCGGCGTGTCGTAGTCAGTTGGCGCCGCGTGGCGTCGCCTACGTCAGCTACAACACCTATCCAGGCGCCCACGCCCGCGAGCTGGTGCGCGAGATGATGCTCTTCCACGCCGGCCAGCTCGAAGATCCGCTGACGAAGGTCGCAGAAGGCGTGGAGTTCGTACGCTTCGTGCGCGGCGCGCAACCCGAAGGCAGCAGCCTGGCGGCGACACTCGACTCGGAGCTAACGCGTCTGACCCACGGTTCGTCAGAGTACGTCTTTCACGATGATTTTTCCGAATACAACGTGCCCGTTTATTTCGCTGGCTTCGTCGAGCACGCCGCCACGCATCGTCTTAAGTTTCTCAGCGAGGCGGATTTCTCGTTCGTAGAAGACCCGCGAACGCCAGCGCCGGTGCGCGAGAAGCTCGCCCGGTTCAGCCGTGGCGACGTGATCGCCGAACAGCAGTATCTCGATTTCACGGTCGGCACCGCGTTTCGACGTACCCTGCTGTGCCACGAGGACGCGCCCGTGTCGCGCGAGCGCGTGCCCTCGCGCCTGCTCGGTTTGCGTGTCGCTTCCTCGTTGCAACCCAAGTCCCGAGCTCCGGATGTAAAGCGTCGCACCGAAGAGTCCTTCGGCGAAGCTGATCGCGGATACGTCGTTGTCGAAGAACCGCTCGCGAAGGCCGCGCTCGTCGTGCTCGGCCGCGCTTGGCCGCACGCACTGCCAATCGAGGACCTCCTGGCGCAGGCGCTCGAGCTCAGCGACGCAGCGCCAGCAGATCGACTGCCTGGCGTCGCGTTGACCCGACTTGCAGGCTTCTTGCTGCGGTTGGCGGCGTTCAAGCGGCTCGATTTCCGGCACAGCGCGCCTGCCTTCGTGACCTTGGCCGGCGCTCAGCCGTGCGCCAGCGCACTGGCCCGCGCGCAAATTCGGCGCAGCGCCTACGCCACGAGCCTGAGTCACCTCTCGATCCGTTTGGACGACAGGCCTTCGCAAGTCTTGCTCGAGCTGCTCGACGGCACACGCACTCGTGCCGAGCTCTTGTCCGTGCTTCGTCAGCGCGTGAGCGAGGATACGAGCGAAGCCGCGAGCGTAGAGCTGACCGCTGCCGATCTCGACGCGCTGCTGGCGCGGATGGCCCAGTACGGGCTGCTGGTCGCCTGACAACACGCGCAGATTTTTTGCGCGCGACGCACACTGGGGGCATCACCCAGCGGGGTGCAGCCTCGGCATGCAGTGTGTGCCCGGCCCGAAGTTCCTTACATCGCAGAAATTGCCGGATTTTTTAGCGAACATTCGTGAGCCTGTGGTTTTTTCTCGTGACCCGTTCAGCCCCCGGGGGCACGCGCCACGCGCCACGCGCCACGCGCCACGCGCCACGCAACGGCACGCTGCGCACACTCGAAATTGATCGCTGAAGAACCACTCGCACATAGTCTCGCGCATAGCGGCGTGTGAGCGCAGACCAGAAGTGTTGGACTGACCGCGTGCCGTGTGAGACAGTGATGAGACCTATTTCCGGTACTGAGATTTTCAGCGCTCGTTAGGAGTAGTTCTATGTCGTCAAGGCTCATACATGCGTGGGCCGCTTCGGCACTGGTCGCCAGTGCCGTCGCGATCGCCTGCACTGGCACGCTGGACGTGCTGCCGTCGCAGTCCTCGTCTGGAGCGTCGTCAGCCTCGTCCGGTGCGTCATCGACTTTGCCTGACGGCAGCGACGCCGGGGTTGAGATCCCGTTCGAGCAGGTTCAAGCGCGCGTCTACGTCGGCAAGGTGAAGAACCTGATGCTCGGCCTGCCAGCAACCGAAGACGAAATCTCCGCGGTAGCGCAGGATCCAACGGCTCTGAGGGGCCTGGTCGACGCCTGGTTCGTGCGCCCAGAAGCGCAAGCCAAGCTCGGAACCTTCTTTCAAAAGGCCTTCCAGCAGACGCAAGTCACGCAAAATGATTTCTTCGATCAACTGAGCGTCGACAACCTGACCGCGCTACCGATGTTCCAGCAAGCCCAGGAGTCGATGTCGCGCACGGCGTTGAAGACGATCGCCGACGCCAAGCCGTTCACCGACACGGTCACGACGCACACCTTCATGATGACCCCGACCCTGATGGCCATGTACCTGGCGATGGACCAGGCGCAGGTGGACGACAACGGCAAGGTCTCGATGAGCATGCCGCTGCCCGACGGCACCATGAGCACCACGCAGGCGTTCTGGGTGACCTATCAAGCTCCGAAGGATCCGACCGCAATGCCGGTGGTCCAAAATCCGATCCCGCTCTCGGACACCATGGACCCGACGAGCCCGAACTTCATGCACTTCGCGGCAGGCGCGCCCTTCACGTGCAGCGTGCCCACGCTAGACGCGACCGGTCACGTCATGGTCGACGCGATGGGCAACGCGATGAAGACGGCCGTCACTTACAACCAGCGCAAGTACACCAGCGTAACAGCCGCGTTTCTGGCGCTGTTCGGCTATGCGCCCAAGGGCTTCGTGAACGACCCGACGGACATGAACGGCCCGCCAACGATCACGATTCCGGCTGACGTCACGGCCGACAAGAAGTCGCTCTACGTCTACAACTGCAATGGTGGCACGGCGTTCACCCCGCCGAGCATCACCGCTCAAGACGTGATCTGGCGCCCGGTCACCGTGCGTGCACCGAAGGACGGCGAGAAACTGACGCCGTTCTACGATCTACCCACGCTACGCATGGCCAACGAGATAGTCGTGCGCACACCGCGCGTCGGCTACTTCTCGACTCCCGCGTTCTTCGCGAATTGGGCAACGAACAACAGCAACCAACAGCGGGACACGCTAAACCAGTCGCTGATCGTCGGTGTCGGTCGCAGCATCAACCCGGTCGACAAGGGCACCTCGACCGTGCTCGACAACGGCAAGGACGGCCAGCACTCGGACCCGACGAGCCCTTGTTACAGCTGCCATCAAACCATGGACCCGATGCGCAACGTGTTCCGCCAAGCTTACACGTACTCGTATCACTCGCAGCACGATCCGGCGCAGGTCTTCTCTACCGCGTCGTTCGACTACTTGGGGGAGAAGGCGGCGCTCGCGTCCTTCGACGACTACGCCAGCGCCATCATCAAGCACCCGCTGTACCCCGTCGCTTGGGCCCAAAAGCTCTGTTACTACGCAAATTCGAGCGCCTGCTCGGAAGACGACCCCGAGTTCACGCGGGTGGTCAAAGCGTTCACGGATTCGACTTACGACTTCCACAAGCTGGTGGTCGAGCTGTTCTCTTCACCGCTCGTAACCGGCCAGACCGACACGAAGACGTGGCGAGACGTCGGCGAGACGGTCAGCATCGCGCGCCAAGATCACTTCTGCGCGGCTCTCACCAATCGTCTGAAGCTGACCACGAGCTTGTGCGTAGGCATCACGGACAAGACCACCGCCACCGCCGTAGCCAACAACATCCCGCTCGACGGCTACCTGCGCGGCGCCGAGGCCCCGGCCTTGTCGACGGCAGAAACGCCGTTCTACCGCGGCGCAACGGAAGCCTTGTGCGCGTACGCCGCCGGGCTCGTCATCGATAAGCCGATGAGCCTGTACAGCAGCACCAAGAAGGACGCAGCGATCACCGATTTCGTGGCCAACATCATGGGCATCACCTCGGCGGATCCGAATAGCGCCGCCGTCACGCAGATCCTGAGCGACCACTTCGACGCTGCCATCAAGGCGGGCGCGATGCCCATCGACGCCCTCAAATCCACCTTCATTACGGCGTGTCTCGCGCCCACCTCCGTCGCCGTCGGCCTGTAGGAGCAGCCATGAGCATTCTCAATCGCCGTCAGTTACTCGTAAGCGCCCTAGCCGGCGCGGGCCTCGTCGGTCTGCGCGCCATGGCCACGGGCCTGCCCATCTCCTTCCTGCTCAACCCGAAGTCAGCGCGCGCAGACGGCGCGTGCGCCGCTGGCGCGCAGTTCTTGATTCTGAGCATGTCCGCCAACGGGGACGCGCTGAACTGCAACGTACCGGGCACGTATGACCTGCCTTCGACGTTCGCGGCGGGCACCGTGAACCACTGCGACCCCATGGACATGTCCATGACCGCGACGCCGCTCAAGCTCAGCGGGAAACAGTGGACAGCGGCAAAGCCGTGGGGAACGTTGCCGCAGAACATCCTCGATCGCACCGCCTTCTTCCACCACTCGACCGGCACGGCCAATCACGGCGAGCTCGGTCGCGTGCTCGAGCTGTTCGGCGCGCTGCGACGCGGTCAGTGGCTGCCCTCTTACTTCGCGCAGAACATGCAAGCCTGTTTCAACACCGTGCAGGCCCAACCGGTGACGATCGGCGGTGAGCAGCTGCAGTTCAAAGGCCAATACCTCCCCAAGCTCACGCCTACTGGGCTCAAAGCCGTGCTCTCAGGCCCAACGGGCCTCGCCGCGCAACTGCAAACACTGCGCGACGACACGCTGAACAAGCTGAACGCCACGCTCAAGCAGAACCGCTCACAGACCAGCTCCGAGCGCGCCTATCTCGACAACATGGCCCTATCGCAGACTGATCTACGTACCATGATAGAGCAAGTAGCCACGGATTTAGCGACCATCACCGCGGACGACGCGAACAATCAGGTGCTTGCCGCCGCGCTCTTGATCAAGATGAACGTTACCCCGGTTGTCACGATTCATTTGCCGTTCTCCGGCGACAACCACACTGACAACAACTTCGCCAACGAAGGCACTCAGACCAACGCCTCCGTGAACAGCATCAAGACCTTGATGACCAAGCTGACGACCTACGGCTTGCAGGACAAGGTGACGTTTGCGACGCTGAACGTCTTCGGTCGCCAGTTCGAGACGTTGAACGGGCGCGGGCACAACTCCACTCATTCCGTCTCGCTGATGATCGGTAAAGGCTTCAAGGGCGGCGTGGTCGGCGGTATCATTCCCGGTGGTCACGCCGCGGACATCGACCCGGCGACCGGGGTAGCCACCGACGGCGGCAGTCTGGCGGCCGGCGACAGCTTGGCATCAGTCGCCAAAACGCTCGGCCTTGGCATCGGGCTCACGGACGCGCAAGTAAACGATCAGATTACGTCGGGCGTCGCGGTCCGCAGTGTGATTGCTTAACGAGCTGATGCGCCGCCTCTCGTTCGCGTGCATCCCCGCCTACCTGGTCGGGGTTGCGGCGCTATTCATGGCCACGCCTGCGCTATCCGCGAAGGCCTTACACCACAAGCCCAAAGCCGCAGCGGCAAAGGCAGACGCCCCAGCGCCGAAGTCCGACGACGAGCCAGCGGCCAAGCCGAGTGACGAACTGCCGCCCGCGCCAGACAGCAAGGCGTCGGTCGAATCGGAGGCGCCACCTGCACAGGAGGCCAAAGCACCCATCGAAGCCGAGCCCAAGCCAGAGCTAGAGGCGAAGGCCGTGCTCAAGCCCGATCAAGAGCTCGGCCGTAACGACGACGAAGCGCTTGGCCGGCGCGAGCGCTTGCGCCTTGCCGGCGGCCATACTGAAGTGGGCGTCTCAGCGAGCGTGGGCATTGGCAGCCGCCACTTCAGTTATAGCGACCCAATCGGCAAGTTCCCGCGACCGTACAACTTGAGGGTGGCACCAATGGCAAGCTTCGGGCTCGAGGCTTATCCGCTCGCGACCAGCAACGTACCCGCCCTGCGCGACCTGGGTTTCGTGGGCCACCTCAGCCGCGCCTTCGCAGTAGACTCAAAGACGCCGGATGGCGCGAAGCTCCAGACCAGCTGGACACGTTTCGGCGGCGAAATCCGCGAACGGCTCATCGTGCCCGGGCCACACACCCTGGAGCTCGGCGTCTCCGCCGGAGCAGACGCGAGCTATTTCGTGCTGAGCACGAACGCGAAAATCCCGGCGCTGCTGCCGACAGCGCGCGCCGTGTCACTTCGCCTTGGCTTCGACGCGCGCCTGCTCGTCGCCTGGCGGCTATCGCTGTTGATCGGCGGCGCGTACCTCGACACCACATCACCGGGCGAGATCTACGACCGCTTTCGGCACCCACACGTCGCCGCTGTAGATGGGGATTTCGGCTGCGCTGTGGCGCTGATGCCAGGCTTCGAAGGAGAGCTCACTGGCCGCTACACACGCTACTTCGCCACCTTCAAGCCCGTCGTGGGAGACGCCAACGTCGCGGGGGGCGCGCTCGACGAACAGGTGCAGTTTGGTTTTGGAGTTCGCTATGCGCACTGATCAGTGGCAGCGGTCGTGGCTGTGCGCCTTCGGTGTTGCGCTCAGCTTCTTGACGGGTTGCCCCGGCAAGCTAGAGGACAAAGAGCGCTTTCTGGTCGACGCTGGCAACCTCGACGAGCCGGACACTGCCATGCCCAGCGAAGCCGGCGTGGGCATGCCCAGCGAAGCCGGCGTGGGCATGGGCATGGGCGCGTGTGGCGACGTGCCCACCCGCATCTTCGTACCGACTTGCGGCGGCACGGGCTGCCACAGCGTAACCGCTCCGCAACAAGGTCTCGACCTCGCCTCCCCCGGCGTGGCGGCGCGCGTGGTCGGAGTCGCGGCAAAGGTGTGCTCGGGCACGCTCGCCGATCCGGCGAACCCCGCAGGCAGCTTGATCTATACCAAGCTTGCACCAACTCAGTCCTGCGGCGCGCCCATGCCGCTCGCGCGCCCGCCGCTCAGCGATACAGACGCGGCGTGCGTGCTGGCTTGGATCGCAGCCCAGTAGTGCTCGCTGCGCTCGCTCGGAATGTAAAACTTTTCTCATGATTGATCACATTGGGTCACGGCGCGCCCGCCTTCGCGATTGGGGGCACAACGGCTTTCCACGCGCGTTGCGGATGCAAAAATTTTACATAAGGCGCGCTCTTGGGCGTTCTAGGATCCCCGCGAGGACCTTGATCTATGTCGGAAGACCCTCAAGATTGGTCACCTCTCCTGTCAGGAGAGGGAGCCCCGCGGAAAGCGTCGTTCCCCGCGCCTTTTGCGCTCGCTCCGAATGTAAAAGTTTTACATGGAAGGCGCGGACTCGAAGGCACCGACCTGGGGGCAAGCGTTAATCCCCATGCTCAGGGGTGGTGCGCTTGGAGTCGATAGCCCTTGCGCACGCAAAACAGTGGGGAGCCCCCAGCAATTTGGGTCTGAAAACAGGCCAATTGTGGCGCTAATTCAGCTGTGCAC
>DATCFJ010000156.1:0-5776 GCA_036509605.1 Polyangiaceae bacterium
CTCTCGTCTTTGCTGAGCCAGTAGCGCTCCTCGCTGAGTACCCGGGCTGCAGCCTCACCGATGAGCTGCAAGCGGTCGCGTTCTATGCCAGCGAGATCGATGTCCGACACACTCACGGGCAAGTGCCGGCGGTTGCCCGTCGGATCGGTGAGGTATTCGATCTTGTTCGTCGACGCCGCGAAGCAGATCTGGCGCAGCACGGTCTCGGCGTGACGCCCATAGCTGGCGCGGTAGTGGTCCTGCTGGGTCGACAAGAACTGCTTCACTTGCTCGACTTCCCTCCGAGACAGTGAAGCGTTCTCGCCAAACTCCCATAGCCATTTGCCGGGGAGGTTTTGCATGCCGTCCTTGTCGCCAATGGGCAGCGGCGAATCGCTGAACCACTGCTTGCCGACAAGCGCAGCAAGAGCGCTCGACTTGCGCTCGCCCTGGTCTCCAACGAAAGCGACGCACGTGTCGACTTTGCAACCCGGCTCGAGTCCACGCGCGGCCAGCGATAGCAAGAACACGCGGGACGTGATGCGCGTGGCTTCAGTGTCCTCGGCGTGCCAATAGGTGCACAGCGCAGCGTCAAGGCGTGCCACGTCGTCCCATTCGAGCGCGCACTGCATGAGAAAATCAGTGAGTGCGTTGTAGCGGTGCCTGTGCGCGTGCAGTGCGACGGCGCGATCCACGGTTGACGGCGATGCGTCGATTCCGCGCGCCTCGCACAGCTGGACGAGCGCGGTCGTGTGATTGTCGATCCAGACACCCGCGGGGAACGTCGAGCCTATGCCACCGCACACGATCCGCCGCGAGTGCGCCTCGTACCGGATCGCATCGCCGAGCGCAGCAAGTACGATCGCAACGTTGGTACTCGTTGGCTTCGGCTCCTTGTTCCGCCCGAGCACAAGCGGGACGACTTCGATCTCGGTGCTCATTTGATCACCACCTTCAACGGGCGGCGCGCACGGATGCACGCCTCGGTGATTACGTCCGCGTGCGCCTTGCCGACCGTCTCTCGTAGCGCGAGCTCACCGCTAACGACGTCGCGTGGCTTGTCCCAGGCGATCAGCGCCCACGAGACGCCGTGCTCGATGTTCGCGGCCGGCTCTTCTGCCAGCCACTCGCGCAACACTGCGGCGCAGGCCTCAGGTCGATAGCCGAGCTTGCGCATCAAGCCGCCCAGTTGCCCGCAGATCCAAAACCGGCGCCCGACTTGATCAGCTTGCGGTCCAAGCGCCGCTAGGATGCCCTTGTCGCCCGGCGGGCACACGGCGAGCGGCACTGGCGCCGGGCGCTCGCGGAACTCCTTGACGAGCCCCCGCGGCGGCATGACGGCGGCTTTGCCATCAAACACGATCGGCGAGTGCCGATGCGCGGCGAGTGGGTCCACCGCGCCGGCCTCGAAAATCGGCGCGGCGAAGTAATTCGGCTGATTGCACGTCGCGACGCTGCGATCGGCGCCGTAGTAACCTGCCAACGATCGCGCCTGACTCTCGCTCACCGGCGCGCGGTACCAGACGACAAGCTTGCCGCGGACGGTCGCCGATCGGTGTGCCTGCGAGCTCGGGAAGAACGCGCTCTGAGCTGCGCGCAGCTCCGGTGCAAGCGTCGAGTGCCAAGCCCGGATCGATCGCTCGGGTGCGGCGAGATCGAACGGCGCCGCGGTGTCGTCGAAATCGAAGACCACCCACGGGAACGACGCGGCCAGAATGTTCGCCGGCTCGTCGGGGCGATCGTCTTTCCTGCGGTAGCTCCACGGATCAAACTCGGCGTCGTCGGCGCGCGGGCAATCGGCTTGCAGCACGCCGCGCAAAACGCACATGGCCGGAATGCGAGTAAGCAGGGTCAGGCACTCGCGCAAGTCGCCCCAAGTGCTGGCGTTGAGCTCGTGGTAGCGGAACAGGTACCCCGCGGTGAAATCGCGCTTGGTGCCGTCGGCTTCGAAGCGTTTGGTGAGCACGCGCCCCTCGGGGCACTCGGCCACGAGCAGAGGCGGGATCGGGGTGGCGGGAATTCGAATATCGATCAGACTGGGCATGTTCGGTCTCGTCTCTGTGCGCCCGGGAGCTCGTCACTCGCCGGGCGCTGCTATTTCTGGGCTGGAAAATGGGGTGTAGGAGGTCACGACAGAAGCGCGCGGCGCTCGTCGGCTGACTGCTCGGCGTGCTGGCGCAGCGAAGTTGCGGTCATGGCTTCGACCGCTAGGTCCGGGCGGCAGTCGGCGGAGCAATGACCGGTAACGAGGTGCCGGCACTGCCGCGCGTGAAGCTGGACCAAGATGTAGCCGCCGGGTCCAAGGCGCATCATTAGGGCTGCGGCCTCGTCCGGCGTCGCGACTGGCACGCGCTCACCTGCGTCGAGCCGGCGCCGGATTTCTGCGTCTGGCATGCGTTGTCGCTGGCGTGTGCGACGGCTGTAGAAGGCGCTCACGGCGAAACCAGCCCGCGCAAGTAGCGTTCGATCTCTCCGCGGGGCACGAGCACCGGGCTTGACCCGCTCTCTTGCGCGCGCACCGCGCGGATGCGGCCGTCGCCGATCATGCGGCGTAAGTTGCGCGTGCTTGTGCGCAGTACCGCTGCGGTCTCTTTGGCTGTCGCTAAGGGCGCGAGTCCTGTTACGGTCTCGGTGATCCAATCGGTATCGGGTGATCTGGACATGGGCGGAACTCCATTTGCGTTTGGAGCACTGCGCCGCTTGTCCGATCTAACGTCCCTATTTGAACCTCGCCTGGCGTGGCGGGGCCTATTACGTGCTGTCGAGCGATTCGGTCGCGCCGCACGGTAGGATCGGAGTTGCTGTGTGCTGTATCGGTTTGGCGTAACGATGCGAGCTGCTTGCCGATGCTCGGCCGCTCAGCGCGGCTAGGCATGGTTCGTGGCTTGTGTGTCGTAACCTGCACTCGGCGACCGCGACGGACCGCGCTGCACTCAACCCCTGGGGCCGCGTGACAGCTCGGACATTCACGTTCAATCGGGTGCACACTAGGCTTTGACATGCGCGGCTATAGCCGGCAAGCGCGGGCCACAACTTTCGGTCACGCGCTGCACCTCGGCTGAAACCTGCATAGCCGTCTCCAAATTCCGCGCGTCGCGTTGAATACCACGCGCGACGTCTACGTAGTGTTTCTCGGCGACGGCGACGGAGTGCCCGAGTTGCTTCGCTGAGCGGTACGCGCTGGCCGCGCCGAAAATCCCCGGCGCGTTGGTCAGAAACGTCCCGCACGTCCGGCGAAGCGCTTGCCACCCTGCACCTGTGGGCGCGCCGTACTCCTTTTGAAGCCGGCGCAACGCGGTGTTCGCCGCGTCGCGCGTGAGCGTGAAGACACTCCCTTTTTTCTCGGACTTCAGGTGCATCGCCGCAAGCAGTTTGCGCAGGGCGGGACTAACTTCGAGGCCGACCGTCCGCGCCTTCTTCGTTTTCGTTGCGCTCGACAGGTGAATTTCGCCCACGGTCCGCCCTTCGTTGTCGAGTGCTTCGAGATCAACGTTTTTCCACTCGAGATCAATCACCTCGCCGAAGCGCATGCCGGAAAGGAGCACGCACGCGACGAAGGGGGCGATCGCTTGGTGCCGCGGAGTAGTCCCCGCCTTCCGCTTGCCGGCGTGCTCGTTGCGCGTTGCCTTGAAAGCGTCTGCGTCGTGGCGTAGTGCAGCGTCGAGCAGCTTGCGAAGCTCCGCCGGCTTTCGGTAGTCGATGCGCTCAGACCCGACTGCGAGCCGCTGCCAGCTGTCGCGCAGATCGTCGCCCGTGACATATGGCAAGAGCCCGAGGCGTCGGACGTAGCTGAGGATCGTGCTCACCGAACGGAGTTCACGGTTGATCGTGTGCGGGGACCGCGTCTTATCGGTCGGCTTCATTTGCCCGCGCTTTCCACCCTTCGCGCGGGCGCGCCGGGGCTCACGCACGAGCTCCGCGCGGAACGCCACGAGCTTGGGGCCGGTGAGATCGTCTGCCGAGTGGACACGCGTGCGCTCTGCCCATGCCGTGAGCTTGTCGCCCGCGGCCTTGTACACTTCGAGCGTCTTAGGACGGAGCTGCGGGTGATCTTTGAAGTAGCGCCCAATCGCGTCCGCGAGCTTGGTACCCGTCGCACGGTGCGCGCCCGCGTCCAGATCCATGCGACGCTTGGCGAGCGCTCGCGACTTGCGGATCGCCCAATCGCGACGCGCCTCAGCGGTCGGCAAATCGGCAAGCGATGGATTGGCGTACTTCCCAGTGTCGGGATCGACGTAACGAGCGCGCCAATACGGGTGCCGCCCGTTCGTCTCGGGCCGGACGAGGACGACGCCAGGGTGTGGACTTCGGATCCGTCGCTTGCTCGTCGCCATGAATCGTGACTCCCGGTTGAACCACAGACGCTCCGGCTTCGAGGGCCACGCGCGCCAGCGGGTACCTTTACGGGTACCTGAATGCGGCTTAGTGTGGCATTCGGCGTCCGTCCGGGGCAACCACGACAGAGCATATTTGTCGGCAAATATGGACCTACTCGGACTGAGTCTGACACTGTCGGACACCGTTTAGAGGCTTTACACGCCGGATGTCATCGGTTCAAGCCCGGTCCCGCCTACTACGACGAAGCCTGAAAAGGCTGTGAGACGAGCGAGGCATGACAGGATCTGTCAGATCGCTTGAGAGACCACAATGCCTCCCGGGAGACCGCGAACCGCTGGCCGGGCCACGGGGGCCGTTTGCCGTCGGACTGGCACCGGGGCATTGAACGCATATGGGGACGAGACCGAACGTCGTTTGGATCCTGGGGTCGGGCTTCTCGAGGAGCCTTGGCGGACCACTTCTGTACGACCTGCTCTCGGAGCTCGGTAGCGCCGAAACCGCGGCGCGGTTCCCAACTTTGAAGATGGCTGGCGTGTACAACCTCTTCGAGATGCACCGCGCAGGCTCACTGCGCCAGCGGCCGCCCTACTGGAAGCACGCGGAGGAGTTCCTCTCGTTCGTGGATGGGGCGGTGCCGGAAAGCAGTAACCGCCACAAGATCGTGAAGGAACTAATCACGCCGTGGGCTAGCGACGAGACGCCGCTGCTCACACCCGAAAGCTTCCGCGACCGTTGCGCGCAGGCAATCGCGGCCGAATGCCTGTTCACGCTCGGCGCGAAGCCGCTCCAGCTCGAGACCTGGGCACCGTACCTCCAGTGGGCTTGCTTCAGGTCGGACAACGACACGATCATCACGTTCAACTACGACCTAGTGCTTGAGACGATCGGCAGTATCCCGGACATCCGCTCCTTCGGCGCTCCGTCAGTGCTTATTCCAGACCCGAACGGCACTCTACAGGGACTGCGAGGCGCCGCCGGGGTGACGAACATCCTCAAGATGCACGGCAGCGTCGACTGGGTGGACGCGGGCGGCAAGATCGAGCGCAAGCCAGACGTGGAGGCGACGCTCCGGTCAGGGCAGGTCCCGCTAATAGGCACGCCCGGACCCACCAAAAGTCTCCGGCGTAACGGCCACTTCGCACCGATATGGAACGAGGCCGAGGACCGGCTCAGGGCGGCCGACGTAATCGTTTTCATGGGCTACCGGTTCCCGCCCAGCGACTCGGAGGCGCGCAGCGCGATCCTCCGGGCCATCCGCGAGAACATCCAGCCGTACCTCCGCGTGCGCACGGTGCTCGGACCTAGGACTGGCGAGGACGACACCGTGCGCTTGCAGAGACTGCTCACCCTCACCCTCCAGGGCGCAGGGCGGCGGATTTACTCCGGCGGCAGGGACATGTCGTACGACCTCATTGCAGAGACGCTGTATGCCGAGGACTTGATGTCGACGCTAACAAAC
>DATCFJ010000157.1:0-2268 GCA_036509605.1 Polyangiaceae bacterium
CCGTCCCCCGCGGTACCCGCAGCACCCGCGGCACCCGCGGCACCCGCGCAGCCTCCGCTGCCATTGCCGCCGCAGGACGGGAATTCCTCGAAACAGGAGCCAATAGAGGCTGCGCCATCCTTTCGGTAGGGGAATTGGCAAGCGCCAGCGATGCAATCAGCGTCGTCACAGCAGTAGTGCTGGCAACGATGACTCTTGACGTTACACGACTCCGTCGCGCTGCAGAAATTGGCAATCTCGTCACAGGTGCCGCCCACCTGCACCTTGTTCGACCCACCAAAGCACTGAAAGCGTTGAGTAAGGATCGAATAGTCGCAGGTTTGACCCGCGAGAATATCGCAGGGGGCAGCAGTGATTGGATCGCAGACGCTCTTTTCAGGCGCCACGCCACAGATTAGCACCGGTGAAGCCGTGCTTTCGCCAGCTTGTCCCGTGCCCGCGTCGCCGAGCATCCCCACGCTTGGACTCGAGTGGTCCGAGCTGCAGTTGCTGAGGTCCGCAGCCAGCATACAAAGCAGGACGCAAAGCTTGAATTGGGTCCGCGTACCCTGATCCTTCATGATATTCTCCTCACCTTATTCACGAATTTCGATTTGCGCCGACGCCGCCGGCTGAACACGGTGAGCGCAACGCCCATGCCGAGCAGCCACTTAGACGCCGCGGCTGGAGCACGCTGAACCGCGCAGCTGCTGCTCGTTTCGGCGGAGACCTTCAAGCGCGCGGGCAGGCACGAGCGTGTACCGGCCTCTCCCAAGCACTGCAGCCCGGCAGGGCAGGCGTCGACCTCGCACGAGCGCGAACAAAACGCATGCCCGCTGGTCGAAACGCAACTCCCCGAAAGACATTCGCGATTGTCTTGGCAGGGCTCCGCTAGCGCCGCGGGCCTTGCCAAGTTCTCGAGCCAGGGCACCTCGCCGGCTTGCACGAAGGCATCTCTGATCCAAGCGCTTTGCGTGGCTAGGCTTCGAAACACGGAGGGGCTTAGCCTGCAATCTCGCTGGCTCTCTTCATCGGCGCTATGGCCGGTCGGCTCGCTGGGCACGATATTGCTCAAGATGCCGATGACCGCGCCGCTCTGGGCAATGAACGGGCCGCCGTTGTCGCCGTAGCAGCCACTCGGAGGGGCCAGGAACATGCCGTCAGGCACCAGCAGAGAGCTGCCGTTGGGGAGCACGAAGTCGGTCTTGCCGACGGCGCGCACATCGATCGCGACCCGCATCGGCGCATCAGCGGTCACCAGGCCCTGGTCGGGCAGGACGTCATCACTCTGCTCGGTCATCCCCCAGCCCACGAGCCAGCCCCGCTCCCTAGCCACGGGCGGGCCGTCTAGACGGAGCGGAAATGGCGCGACGTCGGTGACGGCGTTGTCGAGCTGCAACAACACCATGTCGTTCTCGCACAAGTCGAGCGCCGCGCCGGCGAAGAACCTCACCCCCTTCACCACGTTCTTCCGCTGCTTGTTGATGATGGCGACGCCATAGTCCGCCGGGTTCAAGGCTTCTGTGATGGGCTCACCGGTGAGCTTACCGTCTGGGTCTTCGGAACAGTGCAGAAAGAACGGTTGGTCTTGGGCGGAAGCAGGCAAAAATGGCAGATGTCGCGAAGTGAGCACTAGCGTCGGCGCCACGAGAACGCCCGTCGCTAGCTGATCCAGCTTATCGCTGACGATAACGACAGCAGCGTCCGCCGTAACGGTGTCTACGGAGCCTTCGATCACGGGCTCGGTCTTCATCGCTGAGTCAACTTCAACTGCATTTGACGCGCACCCGCACAAAGCAGCGGCCAAAGCAAAGGCGAGAGCCCAGCGAGACAATGTCATTGCGACACGACGCACGGGCAAGTGCTCGCCTTCACCTTTCGTACGGCGCCCGAGCCAGAAAACCTCACTCCACTTTCACAGAATTCATGACGGTCGGCAGGCACGCAATAGAGCTCTCGTTCAGCGGGGGGCGGCGACAGGTAAAGGTTCGTCGTGCCATCGATAGCTGCGGCCTCGTTCGGCAGCGGAGTGAAATCCAGAGCGCCCGAGAGGCCGACTAAGTCGAGCGCGCCGGCCGTTCCCCGAGCCGCCGCCAAGGCGCGAAAAACGTCCGCGGCTTGCCCCGCAGGGATAGCAGGGCTCGGGCCGTTAACCAGCGCCGAAAGTCCGAGCACGATCGCCGCGGGGCTCAGCTGGGCTGTCTGCAACGCAAACCGAAACTCGCCCGCCACCGCAGCGTAGACCGCCAAATACGCGCAATCGGAGACGGTATCGAGCCCGCCCGTGGC
>DATCFJ010000158.1:0-6594 GCA_036509605.1 Polyangiaceae bacterium
ATCGGTTTGGGCGCGATGACGGCTGCTGTCTCTTTGGGTCGGAGCGCGGTGGGCCGGGGCGGCGCGGGCACGCGCCGCGGCGGCTCCTGGCTGGGCAGGGTGTCGGCATCGCGCGCGTCGACCGAGATTTCCGCGTTGCAATTGCGGCATTTCACGGCCACGACGTTGCCCGACACCTTGCGCCGAAATAGATCGTCGCCGAGCAGGAAGCGCGTACCGCAAGCAGTGCATGAAACGGTGAAGGGCATTTTTTTCGAAGAAGCTCGGCGCAGCCGCGCGGCTCCTAAGCTCGCTAGGAGAAGGATCGATCGGATCTAGCGCCGTCGCAAGCGAGTGCTGGTTACAGCCGGGGCACAATTGCGGACAAGTGTCGACCGCTCGCCTTGCCATCGCGGCGAAACGAGAAGAAGCGCGCAGGCTCGAGCACGGTGCAGCCCCAAACGTCGTCAATCCCAGCGTCGTCCAAGCCCTGCGAACGCAGCTCTGCCCGCAGCATGCGCCGCAGATCGACGTGCGGTTTCGCGTGCGATCGATCGACAATGTGCGGATCGAGCGAGGCCTTCAAAATTGTCTCAGCGACGTCCTCCGAAACCTCGAAGGCTTGGACTGAGATGTGCGGGCCGATGGCCGCGATCAGATCCGGATTCGGGACCAGCGCTCGCAACGCATCAATCGTCGCGCTGACGACACCTTGCACGGCGCCTCGCCAGCCCGCATGCGCCGCGGCGACCGCCCCGCTTCGGCGGTCCGCGAGCAGTACCGGAACGCAATCGGCGCTGCGCACCCCGCAGGCAAGCCCCGGGGCTCGGCTGAGCACAGCGTCGCCTTCGAGCTTGATCAGCGTGCTTTGGGCTTCGCTGCCGTCGAGAGTGCGCGCAACGCGGCCGTGCACTTGGGACAAGAAGTGAATGCGCTTGCTGTCGACGTCGAGCGCGGCTCCCGCGCGCTCCAGGTTCTCACGAACGTTGTCCGCGGTGTCACCGGCGGCGATCGAGAAGCTGAGACTCTGGTACGCGCCGGTCGAGACCCCGCCGCGCCGGGTGAAGAAAGCGTGGCGAAAACCGGCGCGGCTCAGCAACGCACTTTCCAAGAACTCGGCGCGATCAATCATGGCGCTCATTCATGCGGCCCATGGGCCCTGCGATGCAAGTTTCCGTTGTGGAAAGCTTCGCTTGTCGCGCGCGATCCAAGATTGTCGCGGCGGCCGCTCGTCGCCGAGGGTAAGTTTTGGTATCTCTGACATCGAATGCGCCCCAAGGACCCTTTCATCGGCCGCGATATCCTCGGCGGCCAATATCAGATCTTGGAGAAGATCGGCACGGGCGGCATGGGTTCCGTATACAAGGCCTCGCAACCGTCCATGAATCGAATGGTGGCGATCAAGATCCTGCATCCGAAGCTGGCCAATCGCAAAGACCTGACGTCACGCTTTAGGCGCGAAGCGCGCGCGATGAGCCAGCTGTCTCATCCGAATACAGTGAAGGTGTTCAACTTCGGCGAGCTCGAGGAAGACGGCTCGCTGTACATCGTGATGGAGATGCTCGAGGGCAAGAACCTCAACCAGAGCGTCCGAAAAGACGGGCCGATCCCGCGTGAACGCGCGATCCCGATTCTGATTCAGGTGTGCGGCGCGCTCCAAGAGGCCCACGACTTAGGCATCGTGCATCGCGATTTGAAGCCCGAGAATATCTTCCTGTCTCGTCAGGGCGGCATCAATGACTACCCGAAGGTCTTGGATTTCGGGTTGGCCAAGGTCACCGAACGTCAGATGAACCCCGGCTCGATCATCCTGACCCAAGAGGGCATGGTGTTTGGCACACCAGAGTTCATGTCGCCCGAGCAGGCACAAGGCAAGACCCTCGACGCGCGCAGCGATATCTACTCGCTGGCGGTGATCTTATACGAGGTGCTGACTGGGAAGCTGCCGTTTACGGCGAAATCCCCCATGGAGTACATCCAGAAGCACGTTACCGAGCCGATTATCCCGCTCAGCGAGCGCGTCCCTGAACGCCGCTTTCCAAAGGAGCTCGATGACGTCTTGGCGCGTGCGCTGTCGAAGAAGCCCGAGCAACGTTATCAAACGGCCGCTGATTTTGCCGAGGCGCTGCGCCCGTATGGCGGCGCCGCAGCTCAGGCCCTGCCGTCGCTTCGCCCAGAAGGCGCGGCTGCGCGCTCGGCGGCCGTGTCGCAGCGCGGACCGAGCTCCGCTCCGACCACCAAATCGAGCAGTCCGGGATTACTGATCGGCGTTGCCGCGTTGTGCTTGGTGGCAGGTGTTCTTCTAGCCGTAGTGGTGATGCGCCTTCTAGGCCGCTGATGCGTTTACCTCCTCGGGAAGCGGTGCTTCGTTATGCGCGACTCACCGCCTATATGTTGGCCGGGCTAACGGCTCTTGGCGCGCTTGCGCTGCTCTTGGTGATTCGCCACTTCGAGGACGGCTTGCCGGACGTGCACGACCTGCGTGCGCACTATCATCCGTCGCAAGTCACGCGCGTGCTGGCGCGGGACGGCACGGTTTTGGCCAGCCTGTTCGTCGAGCGGCGTACCGTGATCCCGTTCACGGAGGTGCCGAGCCACGCCAAGCTCGCGTTTCTCGCCGCTGAAGACGCGCAATTTTACGAGCATCAGGGGCTCAACTACTTCGGCATGCTGCGCGCGCTGTTCGCCAACTTGCGCGCCGGGCACACGCGCCAAGGCGCGAGCACCATCACCCAGCAGGTCGTAAAGAACGTGCTGCTCGATTCCGAGCGCACCTACCAGCGTAAGATCAAGGAGACCATTCTGGCGCGGCGCCTGGAGAAGGAGCTGAGCAAGGACGAGATCTTCTCGCTCTACCTCAACACCATCTATCTCGGTCACGGTCGCTACGGCATCGAGGAAGCCTCGCGCTACTACTTCGGCAAGAAGGCCAAGGATCTCGACGTGCCCGAGGCCGCGCTGCTGGCCGGCTTGGTCGCGTCCCCGGAGCGCTACTCGCCGCGTCGCGACGAAGCCAAGGCCCTGACGCGCCGCCGCTACGTGCTCGATCAGATGCTCGAGAAGAGCTTCATCACCCAAGATCTGCATGACTTGGCGCAGGCCTCCAAGGTCCGGCTCGCACCGGCGTCGGACGGCGAATCCGAGCTCGCGCCCGAAGTCGTTTCGTACGTGAAGAAGGTGCTCGACGACGTCGCCGGCGAGAGCGCGATTCACGGCGGCTTCACGATCGAGACGACTATCGATCCGGCGATGCAAGCCGCCGCGCGCCGCGCGGTACGCGAGAATCTCGACAACTACGCGATTCGCCAAAAAGTCGCGCCACCGTTCACGCAGACCACGCGCAGGTTGTGGGGACCACTGGCGACCGGCGTGCCGCGCCAGAACAAGATCTATGTCGGCAAGGTCGTCGCCACGAACGACGCGCAGGGCACGCTCGACGTGCAGGTGGGGGACGTGCTCGGGCGCGTCGCGCTAAGTAGCGAGGAACGTTACAACCCGAAGCACTTGCCGCCCAGCGAGTTCGCGAAAATCGGCGCGCTGCTGCGTGTGGGCTTGCTCGGATCACCGGACGGCGTGCCGCCGGTTCCGTTGCGCCTCGAGCTTGGGCCGGAGTCCGCACTGGTGGCCTTGGACGTGCGCAGTCACGAGGTGCGCGCGTTGATCGGCAGCTATGAGGCGATCAGTGGCGGCCTCGACCGTGCCACACGCGCTCACCGTCAGCCCGGTTCCTCGTTCAAGCCCATGCTGTACAGCTACGCGCTGCACTCCCGCCGCTTCACCCCGGCCAGCATCCTCGATTTGTCGAAGAAAAGCGGCAAAGAGCAGGTGAGCTACCGCGAGAGCGTGCGCACCGCGATCGCCGAGAGCGACAATTCCGCCGCCGACAAGCTGCTCGACGAAGTGGGAGCAGCCAACGTCGTGGAGTGGGCGCGCGCGCTCGGCATCAGCACCGATCTAGAGCCCACGCCGTCGCTCGCGCTAGGTGCGTATGAAGTGATTCCGATCGAGCTGTGCAGCGCGTACGTCACCTTCGCGGACGGCGGCGAGTTCGAGCTGCCGAAATTGGTCACGCGCATCGTGGCACCGGGCGGCAAAGTGTTGCCGCTGCCCGTTCCTCCGCCCGCGCGGCGCGTGCTCAGCGCCGACGAAGCGTATTTGATCACGAGCCTGCTGCGCGGCGTGGTCGAGCGCGGCACGGCGCAGCGCGCGAAGGCGCTCGGCCGTCCGCTCGCGGGCAAGACGGGCACCACGAACCTCGCGAAGGACGCGTGGTTCGTCGGTTACTCTACCGACATCGCCGCGGCAGTTTGGGTCGGCTACGACGACGCGCTGCCGCTCGGCTGGGGCGAGGCGGGTGCAGCGACTGCGCTGCCCGCGTGGATGAGCTTCATGAAGGTGGCTAGTGAGGGCAAGCCACCGACCGAGTTCCCCAGGCCCGGCAGCATCATTACCGCCAACGTCGACCCTGCCACCGGTCTACTCCCGTACCCCGGGGAGACGGACTACATCGAAGAAGAGTTCCTCGACGGCACCGTACCCACTCTGGTCTCCAAGCCGGACGCCGGCGCGGGCGTCCCGGACGGCGGTCCTGACGACGAGACGCAGGCCGCAAAAATGCCGCCAGATGCCGGTATTACCGACGCGGGCAGCGCGTCCGGGAACGAAATCGCCCCCCAGCCGGTTTCGCCCCCGCCTTTCTAAAGGCTCCCTTCCAAGCCCGCGCCACCCGAAGTAAATCCGGTCCCAGTCATGAACAGCCCTACGTTGAGGAATGCCCTGATCCTGTCCGTCGCGAGTCTGCTCGGTTCGCTCGCGCTCGGCTGCGACAAGCACGAAGTGCAGCACGACACGGACGCCGACGCCGCTCCTCCGAAGGCCAAGGCCGCCGCGGATGACGAACCCGATTTGGCGCAAGCGGTTGCCGCGGTAGGCGCTCGTTCCGGACCGGGCAACGGCGTTGCGGCCGGCGCGGCTGCAGGAGGCCCGCCGCCTAACGGCATCTTCGGCCCGGGTGAAGCGGACAAGGCGTTGGCCAAGGGCGCGCCCTCCACGCTGACGTTAGGCGCTGACGGCAGCGAGCCGCGCGTGCAGCTCGGCCCAGCACCCAAACCGGGCAGCAAGCGCACCGGGACCCTCACCATTGCGAGTCAGAGCGATCCGCAGCAGGGCGCGATCCCGATTTCGTTCGCGTTGTCGATTGAGGCGCAGAAGGGCAAATCGGACGGCGACGCGAGCGCGTCCGGGCCGCTCCAGATGTCGGCTAAGGTGATTGGCGCCAGCATCAAGGCGCCGGATGTTCCGCCTGAGCTCGCGACCGCGATCGGCAAGCTCAAAGGCTCACGCGTCGATTACCAAGTCAGCGCCGACGGCGCCGGCAGCAACTTTCACTACGAAGCGGCCAAGGGCATCGATCCGGCGTTTCGCGACTCCCTTCAGGGCTTGAGCGATACCTTGGCGGTGTTGGCGTTGCCTTTTCCCAGCAAGCCGGTCGGGGTCGGTGGGTTTTGGATGGTCACCAGCCGCGACATCGTGATGGGGCTCGACGTGGTCACCTATCGCTTGTTGAAGGTCGAGAAAGTGGAGGGTAGCTCGGTGGAGCTGAGCCTCAACACTAAACGCTACGCGGCGTCGCCCGCCTTCAACGTCGCAGGGTTGCCGCCCGACGCACCGCACGTCATGGGCGAATTTCGCGCGGGGACGGAGGGCAAGCTCACCATGTCCGCCGGGCAAGCGTTCCCGAACAGTGGGGAGCTGCAGTCCTTGCTTGGTGCCGCTCTCGGTCCCGCGCCAGAACCTTCTCAGACGCCGGGTGCTCCCAAGCCGCAGCGCCCGACGGTGCAAGTGCAGAGCCGGGTTACCATTGCGTTCAGCGGCTCGTGAAGCGGCGCGCGCTCTGGGATTGATCTAGCTCACGCCTAAGGCTATCTAACCCTCATGACTTTCGTCGTCACGGACAACTGCAAAGGCTGCCGGTTCACCGACTGCGTCGCCGTCTGCCCCGTCGATTGCTTTCACGGCGACGGCGAAATGCTCTACATCGACCCCGCAGAGTGCATCGACTGCGGCGCCTGCGTGCCCGAGTGCCCGGTCGAAGCCATCTACGACGAAACGCAGATCCCCGACGACCAAAAGCCCTGGATCGCACTGAACGCCGAGCGAAGTCTGACCCTGCCGGTGATTAATGCGCAGGGTGATCCGTTGCCTGGCGCCGAAGAGCGCAAAGAGAAGTTGGGGTTTTAGTCAGGAGAGGGCGCTGTGCTCTCTCTCTCTGCGCGTTGGAATTTTGGGCCTAGTGGCGACTAGGTGCGCTTGGCCGCCCGCGCCTCGCTGAGGCGCATCGCGGAGATCAAGGGCGCGATGAGAAGAGCGGCAGCGGGCTTTGAGGGCGCTGTGGGGGTGCCTCGCCCGCTAACCAAACCTATGTAAAGGCGGCCGATCTATGTCGGTCTTCCGTCTTCCCTCAAGATTGGTCACCTCTCCTGTCAGGAGAGGGAGCCCCGCGGAAAGCGTCGTTCCCCGCGCCTTTTGCGCTCGCTCCGAATGCAAAGGTTTTACAGGGAAGGCGCGGACTCGAAGGCACCGACCTGGGGGCAAGCGTTAATCCCCATGCTCAGG
>DATCFJ010000159.1:0-7155 GCA_036509605.1 Polyangiaceae bacterium
GGGCCGCTGCTTCGTCACCCTCGAGGCGGGGGAGCTCACCCTGGAGGCCGGAGGTGAAACACACCGTCTCAACCGGGGAGATGTCGCGGCAATCCTGCGGGAAGTGGGGCATCGCTGCACCAATTCGGGTCGCGCGCACGTGGTGCTCTACAGCGTCACCGAGGGTTCCGCTGCGGGTTGAAAGACAGCGCGAATAGCGCACGTTTTGGGGTCGGGGCCCCAAAACTCAGGGGTGGGGCCCCGCTGAATTCACTTCAGCGGGGCGGGGGTGAAACCCCCGGCGAGGGACCCTGCGCCTTGCGCGTACCCGGGTTCCGGGCTAGCGATGCGCCGCCAATGTCCGCTGAGAAGCTTCGAAACATCGCCATCATCGCCCACGTCGATCACGGCAAAACCACTTTAGTCGACGCCATGTTGCGTCAAACCGGCGTGTTCCGTGCCAATGAGGCCGTGACCGACCGCGTGATGGACTCGAACGACCTCGAGCGCGAGCGCGGCATCACGATTCTCGCCAAGCATTGCAGCGTTAAGTACAAAGACTACACGATCAACATCATCGACACGCCCGGCCACGCCGACTTCGGCGGTGAAGTCGAGCGCACGTTGAAGATGGCCGACGGTGTGCTCCTGTTGGTGGACGCCGCGGAAGGCCCGCTGCCGCAGACGCGCTTCGTGCTCTCCAAGGCGCTCGAGCTCGGCATGACGGTGATCGTCGTGATCAACAAGATCGACCGCCAAGACGCGCGCCCGGACGACGTCTTGAACGAAGTGTTCGACTTGTTCTGCGAGCTGGAAGCTAGCGACGAACAAACCGAGTTTGCGACGCTGTACGCCATCGGCAAAGAGGGCATGGCCAAGCGCGAGCTCTCGGATACGTCCAATAGCCTCGAGCCGCTGATGGAGACCATCGTGCAGCGCGTGCGCGCGCCGAAGGTCGACGAGAACGGCCCGCTGCAAGCCTTGGTGCACAACACCGAGCACGATGAATACGTCGGGCGCCTGGCAATCATCCGGATCAATCGCGGCAAGATCGCGGTCAACCAGACCGTGGCCCTAATCGGCGAGAAGAGCACGTCCACCGTGCGCGTCAGCGCCATCTTCAGCTTCGAGGGCACCAAGCGCGTCAAGGTGGAGTCGGCCGAGGCCGGCGACATCGTGGCGCTCTCGGGCATGGAAGACGTGCAGATCGGCGACACCATCAGCGCGGTGGACAAGCAGGAGGCGCTGCCCCGCATCACCGTCGAGGAGCCGACCATCAAGGTCAGCTTCATGGTTAATACTTCGCCGTTCGCCGGCAAATCCGGCAAATGGGTGACCTCACGCCACGTGCGCGAGCGCCTGTACAAAGAGGCGATGAAGAACCTGGCGCTGCGCGTGGAAGACACCGCAGAGCCCGACACGTTTCTGGTCTACGGCCGTGGTGAGCTGATGCTCGCCATCTTGGCGGAGACCATGCGCCGCGAGGGCTACGAGTTCTCGCTCGGCATGCCCGAAGTCGTCGTCAAAGACATCGACGGCGTGAAATCCGAGCCGGTCGAGCTCGTGATCATCGACGTGCCGGATCAGTACGTCGGTGCCGTCACCACGCGCCTCGGCGAGCGCCGCGGCCAAATGATGAAGATGGCGAACCTCGGCTTTGGCCGAGCGCGCATGGAATTCAAAGTGCCGTCGCGCGGGCTGATCGGCTTCCGCTCCGCGTTCCTCACGGAAACGCGCGGCACGGGCCTGCTCAACTCCCTGTTCGGCGGTTGGCAGCCCTACGGCGGTCCGATGCTCCGCCGCTCCAACGGCGCGATCGTCTCCGATCGTCAAGGCACGGCCACGCCGTACGCCCTCTTCCACATCCAGCCTCGCGGCACGCTGCTGATCCCCGCCAGCGCACAGGTGTACGAGGGCATGATCATCGGCGAGCACAATCGTGACAACGATCTCGACGTGAACTGTGTCCGCGAGAAGAAGCTCACCAATATCCGCGCTGCCGGCAAAGACGAAAACGTCGTGCTCATCCCGCCGCGCACGCTCTCGATCGACGCCGCCCTCGAGTTCATCGACAGGGACGAGCTAGTCGAAGTCACCCCGGACATCATCCGCCTCCGCAAGCGCGTGCTCGACACCAACAAGCGCCCCCGCCGCGACGGCGACAAAAAAGCCGAAAAGGAATAGGGCTGGTTACGTGGAGCGCTCCCGCCGGCGGGAGTGCTCTCGGCAGGCGTTTTTGATGTCGGAAGGCCGACATCAAACGTTCGCGCAACCAGCAACGTCTAACGCAGGTCGCGGACGCCATTCCATGCCTTCGTGAGGTGCGGGCGGCTTGCCAGAATCCTGGCTTGAGACTCGCGCGAGCGCCGATCTACGTCGGCCTTCCGACGCAGATTGAGGTGCTCGCGGGCAGCCTAGACGCCGCAGAAGCGCGTCCTATGTAAAACTTTTGCATCTGGGGCGCGCGGAAAAGGCGTCGACCCATCATCGCGAAGGCGAGCACGCCGCGACCCAAGATGTGATCAATCTTGGGCGAATTCGTACATGGAATTCCGTGACGTGAGAGCCCTAGGAGGGCTGGGACACCAAGTCGGGCTGGGACGCCGAAGGCTTTGACGGTTGCGAAGCGCCGCGTGACCATCAACCAAAAAACAAAGCCGGATCCACGACTCCGGCAGCGGGCTAACTCACAGACTCAGCTCATTCTCCGCAAATTCCGCGTATTGCGCTGCTTCTCGTGCTTCCCGCGCGCGCTCACTCAGCACTCTGGCGAGCTCCTCTGCTATGCGATCGAGCAGTTGTGTGGTGGTTTCTCGCTGTAGCGCTGAGATGCACACGGAGCTCCGCTCGGCTTCGAAGCCAGCGACTTCTTCGGGGGGGACGCGGTCGATCTTGTTGTAGACGCGAAGGCGCGCGGCGCGGTCGAGAGCGAGGCCGCTCAGGATTTGGCTGGTGGTGTCTGTGTGCTCTTGTTGTTCGGGGTCGGAAGCGTCGACGACCTCCAGGATCAAGTCTGCTTCGGTGGCCTCTTCGAAGGTGGCTCGAAAGGCGGCGAAGAGGTCTTTAGGCATGCCGCGGATGAAGCCAACGGTGTCGGTCAGCACGACTTGCTTGCCGTCGGGGAGCGTGAGCTTTCGTGCGCGGGTGTCGAGGGTTGCGAACAGCTTGTCTTCCGCGAGCACGCCCGCGTCGGTGAGTGTGTTGAGCAACGTGCTCTTGCCGGCGTTGGTGTAGCCGACGATGGCGACCACGGGGACGTCGCTCTGGGCACGGCGGTGGCGGCGCTGTGAGCGTTGGCGCTCGAGATTCTTTAGCTCCTTTTCCAGGCGATTGATGCGGTCGCGCGCGCGCCGGCGGCCGATTTCGAGCGTTGTTTCGCCGGGGCCGCGGCCACCGATGCCACCGGTGAGACGGCTCAGCGAGTCATCCTTGGCGCCCAGGCGCGGCAGCGTGTACTTGAGCTGCGCCAGCTCGACCTGCAATTTGCCGTCGCGAGTTTCGGCGCGTTGCGCGAAAATATCCAGGATCAGCTGTGAGCGATCCAAGACCTTGAGGTCGGTCTTCCCGGCAATACCGTGAGCTTGCGCGGGGCTCAGATCGCAATCGAAGATCAGCGTTTCAGCGTCGAGATCGATGGCGCGCATCACCACGTCCTCCAGCTTACCGGCGCCGATCACGAACTTGGGGTCGGGTTGATCGCGGATTTGGATGACCGTGTCCGCCACTTCCACGCCTGCCGTGCGCGCTAAGCTGCTCAGCTCGCCGAGCCGCGATTTGGCACGCAGCATGGCGCCCGCGCGGCGCTTTTCTCCGACGTGAATCAGAATCGCGCGGCCGTCTTTGGCCGTCACGGTGCGCGTGCGGTCGTGCTGCGCGAACTCGGCCTCGAGCGAGCCAATCAGATCGGCGAAGTTCGGCTCTTGTTGGCCGTAGGGAAGGGGGCCGACGACTTGATACGGCGTGCCTTTGCCTTCGAAGGTGGGGACGTTATATGCCCAGCTCATGCGCTGTGGCTCACTCGCCGGATTGAGCAGCACGGCTGCGACCAGATCGAGGCGTAGGCGCGTCAGATCCACCAAGTCATCCTTGGTGAGTGGCTCGTTGAATAGGTGCGTATGCACTAATCGGAGCGCGCGAAAGCGGCCCTCCGCGGCGCGCAGGCGGCCGATGTCCGGCAGCATCAAGCCCGTGGCGTGCCCGACCACGACGTAGTCGACCTGGCCGGAGCGATGCACGAGCGCTCCGACTTGCCGGCGTGATTCGCGCGACGCATCGGCTAGAGACCGCACCAGCTCGGGCGTGGCTATCCGGTCACCTGGCACTCGGCGACGGTAAATGCGCTCCAGCGTCTTGATGGCACTCGGCGAAAGACCAGTCGTGTTTCCGTAGAGCTCAGGCATGCGTGGGGCGCGACGCGCCAGGGAAGGCTAACACGACCGCCGAGACGCGCACGCGAGGTGCCTCGGAAGTGCCAGAAAAAATTCAGCGTGGGGCGCGGAAACGTGAGGCATAGTACGCGCGCATGGCGCTTTTGACCGAGCTTCCACTGGCTTCTGCGATCCCGCTGGCCCGCGCGTTTGGCCTGCAGTTGGCGCGCGTGGAGGCGCTTACGGCCGGTTCCGTGAACTCCAACTTTCGTCTCACCGACACGACCGGCAAGGTGTTTTTCGCTCGGCTGTACGAGGAGCAAGATCACGCGGGCGCAGTGCGCGAGCACGCTCTCGTCGCCGCGCTGGGCGGTGCCGGCGTGCCCGTCGTGCGCGCACTCACCAACCAAGAGGGCGGGTCACTGGCGGATTTTGACGGCAAAGCGTTCGCGGTGTTCCCCTGGGTGGACGGCGAGATCTTGTGCCAAGGGCGCGTCACCGCGGCTGCCTGTCGCGAGCTGGGCGCCGCGCTGGCGGGTGTACACCTGTGCTCGGGTCGCGCGCCGAGCCTTCCTGAGGGCCGCTTTCGCATCCCAGATTTACGCGAACGCTTGAAGCGTGTGGAGGCCGCGGGGCGTTCTGCGCTCTTGCCAGCAGTGAGCCGGATTCGCGAGCGCTTGGATCACTACGAGGGCGTTCGCGCGCAGAGCTTGGAGCAGGGCATCTGTCACGGGGATCTGTTTCGCGACAACGTGCTCTGGCAAGGCCCGCGGCTCTCGGCGTTGCTCGACTTCGAAAGCGCGTGCTCCAATAACTTCGCCTACGACCTGATGGTGACGGCGTCGGCTTGGTGTTACGGCGGCGAATTCGAGCTGCCGCTAGTGCAGGCGCTGTTCGAGGGCTACCGCCGCGTGCGCCCGGTGCCTGCGGCCGAAGTCGCGGCCATGGCCAGTGAAGGTGCCATTGGCTGCCTGCGCTTTGCGACCACGCGCCTCACTGATTTCTCGCTGCGCGTCCCGGACGGCGCCAAGCCAATACGGGACTATCAGCGGTTTCTGGCGCGCATGTCGGCAATCGAGAGCGGCGTGCTCGACGCTACCATCGCCTCGCTCGGGGTCTAGCTTGTCTAGCTTGCCAGGAGCAGACGGCCCGATTGCGTTCACGCGCGACTCTTGGGGCTACCCCACGGTTCAGGCGCGCGATCTGCGTGAGGGCAGCTACGCGCTCGGCTACCTGCACGCCCGCGATCGCTTGGTGCAGATCACGCTGACTGGGCTCGCTGCGCGTGGCGAGCTGATGAGCGTGCTGGGCGACGTGCCGATCGCGCGTCTGATCGATCACAGCTCGCGCGCGCTCGGTTTAGGTCGTGATTTATCGGACCAAGTCGCGCGCTGTGCGCCCGAGAGCCGTGCTCTGCTCGACGCTTACGCGAACGGCTTCAATGCCGGCGCGCGTGATCGCGGTCATCCGCTGCTCCTACGCCTGTTGGGGCTAAAGCCGACACCGTTCAGCGCCGAGCGTGTGCTCGAAATTTACCGCTTTGTCACGTATTTTGGGCTAACCAGCATGTCCGTATCGACCGAGCTGTTGATCGCCGAGCTGGCCGCTCGAGGTGCGCCGCGCCGCGTCTTCGAGCGCTTGCTCGGCGCGAACGCTCGCGGCCTCGATCTCGAAGCGTTGAAGACGTTACGCATCCCGAAAGAGCTGTCGTTCTTCGATTCGGGGGTGGGCGGCTCGCCGCAACATGGCTCGAACGCGTTCGCCGTTTCTGCGCAACGCTCGAGCAGCGGCGGCGCGCTGTTGATGGGGGAGTTCCACATGGAGGTCGGTAAGTTCCCGCCACTGCTCTACGCCGCCGAGCTCGCCTTCGAGGACGACTCGTATCTGACCGGCATCACCATTCCAGGTTGCCCGTGGTTTGCCGCCGGCCGCACTCCGCACGTCGGTTGGTCGTACACGTTTGCGCACGCCGACAACGTCCACTTCATCGCCGAGCACGTGCGCGCTGGCGAGTACTTGCGAAGGGGCCAGTACCTGCCGCTTTCGCGCCGCGAAGAGCGCGTGGCGATCAAAGGAAGGCCGGCGGAAACCTGGGTTTTTCACGAGCACGAGCTCGGTACCGTGCTGGGGGACGTGAGCGGCGAGGCGGATCTGCCGTGTGTGCGCGTCACCGGCATCGAGCAGGCGTTTCAAGCCTTCTCCGCCGCGACGCGCATCCCCGCCTGCCGCACCGTGGAGGATTTGCTGGAAGTACAACGCGAGATCAAGAGCGTGGCGCTGGAGGCGATCCTGGTCGACTCGAGCGGCGGCATTGCCAGCATCGTCACTGGTGTGATCGATCGGCGGCCCGAGGGCTTCAGCGGCGCGTACCCGCTGCTGGGCGCCGCGCTTTCGCCGGGGGTCCCAGAGCTAGTCTCCGAAGCCGAGCGGCCCATCGCGCTGCGACCGGAGGCTGGCGTGCTGGTCTCGGCCAATCAAGGCGGCCAAGGCCCGCACCGTGACCTGTGGTGCACCTTCCCGGAAGCACCGTATCGCTTCCAGCGCATCAGCGAGCTGCTGGGCACGCGCCGTCAACACGACCCGCTGTCTCTGCTCGCCATTTCCTACGACACTCTGGATGGCAGCGCGCGGCGCCTGCTGCCGATCTGGGCGCGCTTCCTGCCTCAGCACCCGCTGGCTCAGGCATTGCTCGCTTGGGCTGAAAAGCAGCTGGATCGCTCGCTGGTCAGCTTGTTTGGCAAGCTCTACGAAGAGACCTGCTTCTTGCTGCTCGAGCGTGATCTAGAGCGTTCGGCCGCGCGTCGCTTAG
>DATCFJ010000160.1:0-3614 GCA_036509605.1 Polyangiaceae bacterium
GGTGTGGATTTCGGCGAGACCGACAATCCGCACGAGGCCGCGCTCGACCGACGCGCGGTGTCTTGGAGCAAGGGTTGCTACCTCGGCCAAGAGGTCGTCTGTATGCAAGACATGCGCGGTAAGCTAAAGCGGCGTTTGGTCGCGCTTCAGCTCGACGCGGCGGGGGATCTGCCAAAAGTAGGCAGCCCAGTGACCGCGAATGGGGGCGCTGAACCCGTTGGAGAGCTGACTAGCGTTGCGCGTAGCCCAGTCACTGGCAAGGCCGTCGCCTTGGCGCGTCTCAAAAGCCCCTATTTCGAGGGTAAGGCAGAGCTCGGCGTGGCCGGGATGAAAGCCGCGTTTGTCGAGCAAATCCCGACCGAAATAGGGTAGTTTCGACGATCGATGAGTTCTGACGCACACAAAGGTTTGGTCCACTCGAGTCGTTTCACCGAGAACGGTCTGCGCGTCGCCGACGACGTTCTCGGGCTGATCGAGAAAACACCGCTGGTGCGCCTTGCTCGGCTCTCACCGCAAGGCGGGGCCACGGTTTGGGCCAAAGCCGAGTTCGTGAATCCCGCCGGCAGCGTGAAGGATCGCCCTGCGCTGTCCATGATCCTGGCTGCCGAGAAATCCGGCGAGCTCAAAGCGGGTGCCACTCTGGTCGAAGCCACGAGCGGCAATACCGGTATCAGCTTAGCGATGATCGCCGCTGTGCGCGGCTACCGCTGCATGCTGGTGATGCCGGAGGACATGAGTCTCGAGCGCCGTTACATCCTGCGCGCGTACGGAGCCGAGATCATTCTAACCCCCGCGGGTGATGGCATGTCCGGTGCTGTGAGCAAAGCCATGCGCGTGCTCGAAGACACGCCCGGCGCGTTCATGCCCAGCCAATTCGACAATCCCGCCAACCCGGCCAGTCACGAGAACGGTACAGCGCTGGAGATCCTCGAACAAACCGGCAACTCCCTGGCCGCGTTCGTAGCCGGGGTGGGCACCGGCGGGACGGTTACCGGCGTGGGACGTGCGCTGAAAAACAAGCTCGGTGCGGCCGTCAAAGTGTTCGCGGTGGAGCCGGCCAACAGCGCGGTGCTCTCCGGCAAACCGGCCGGCATGCACGGCATCCAAGGGCTCGGCGCCGGTTTCGTTCCGCAGATCCTGGATCGAAGCATCATCGACAACGTGTTGGAGGTAACCGACGTCGCTGCCGAGCGCATGGCGCGTCGGCTTGCTCGCGAAGAGGGCCTCCTGGTGGGTCCGTCCTCCGGTGCCAACGTGCACGCTGCGTGTGAGGTTGCGGCGCAGCTCAAGGGCGGCAACGTCGTCACGATCTTGTGTGACTCGGGCGAGCGCTACCTGTTTTAGCCGGTCACTTGCCTTGAAAGGTGGCAGCACGCTTCGTGCTCCACGCGGCCACGCCCTCGCGGAAGTCCTGTGAGGCCAGTAGCTTCGTTTGACCGCGCTTTTCACGCTCGAGCGCGGTGTCGATCGCGCCGTTCGCCGAGTCACGAACTGCGGCTTTGATAGCGGCGAGTGCAAGCGGCGGCCCGGCGGCGAGCGCCGTGGCGAGCGCGCGTGCCTCAGCGCGCTCGTCGTCCGCCACGCGGTTCGCCAAGCCGAGGCTCAGCGCCTGGGCGGCGTCGATGCGCGTGCCCAGCAGCAAGAACTCGAGCGCGCGGCCGAGCCCCACCAAACGCGGCAACCAGAAGCTGCCGCCGCCGTCCGGCATCAAGCCGATGGCTACGAATTTTTCCTGGATGTAAGCGTTTTGCGCAAATACACGCAGGTCGCAAGCCAACGCCAGATCTGCGCCGAAGCCGACAGCGGGGCCGCGTACCGCCGCAATGAACGGCTTCGGTGCTTCTACAATGGCGCGAATCAGCGCGTGGAACTTCTCGATGCGCGGTCCCAAATCCGCACCCGCCTCCAAGTCACCGAGCGCGCCTTTTAGATCGGCGCCGGAGCAGAACGCATCCCCCGCGCCGGTCAGCACAACGGCCCGCACGCTGTTGTCCCGAGCGACTTCACTGAGCCCGGCGCCGAGCGCAAGGAGCAGCTCGAGGTCGAGCGCGTTCTTGGTCTTCGGACGGTTCATGATCAAGGTCGCGACGGGACCTTCGCGTTCGACGAGCAGCACCGATTCCATGGCAGTAAGCCTAGCAGGGTCACTCCGAAGAGGGCAGATCGAGCCAAAAACAAGCGAGCCGCGCTGCCGAGTGCGTGCTAGTGCTTTCGCCCGCCCATGAGCCGATCTTTCCCGATCCCCGATCCCTTGCCGCTGTCCGAGCAGCGCGGCCAAACTTACCCGAGCCTCGTCGCGCTGATGCAACGCTTGCTGGCGGAGAACGGCTGCCCCTGGGACCGCGAGCAGGACATGAAGTCCCTCCGTCGCTACGTGCTGGAAGAGGCTTGCGAGGTGATCGACGCCATCGACGAGGAAGACCCAAAGCACGTCCAAGAAGAGCTCGGGGATCTCGCGCTACAAGTCGTGTTCTTAGGGGAGCTCGGCCGGCGCGAAGGCAGCTTCGGTCCAGACGACGTCGTACGCGGCATCGTGGAGAAGCTGGTCCGCCGTCACCCGCACGTGTTCGGGGACGCACAGGTCAGCGGCAGTGAAGAGGTGCTGCATAACTGGGAAGCCATCAAGGCGGTCGAGAACAAAGACCGCGGCGTGTTGGACGGCGTGCCGCGCTCGCTTCCCGCGCTATACCGCGCGCAGCGCATGAGCGAAAAGGTGAGCCGCGTCGGCTTCGATTGGCCCGATGGTCGAGGTTCGCGAGACAAGGTGAGTGAAGAGCTCGCCGAGCTGGATGAAGCCATCCTGGGCGGCAACAAGCAGCGCGTCGAGGACGAGCTTGGAGACATGCTGTTCTCGCTCGTCAACCTGGCGCGCCACCACGGCGTCGACGCAGAGCTCGCGCTACGGAACACTGCGGACCGCTTTTCCCGGCGCTTCTCGCACGTCGAACAGCGAGTCAAAGAGCAGCACGGCGGTTGGCCGCGCGCACAAGACGGCAAACCGACCACCGGCCTCTCGTTGCAAGTGCTCGATGGCTATTGGGACGAAGCCAAACGGAGCGGCAAGTGAGCGCCGACGACCCGGTCGGTCGCCTACCTGAGGAATGGCAAGCCGCGCTCGAAGCCGTGGGTGAGCGAGCCTTTCGCGCCAAGCAGGTGTTCCGCTGGCTACACCAACGCGGGGAATTCGACCCCGAAAAGATGAGCGATCTGAGTCTGCCGTTTCGGGCACGGCTCAGCGAGACCGGCGTCAGCGCGCCGTTTAGCGTCGAGCACGTGCATGAGTCGAAGGACGGCACGCGCAAGCTCGTCCTGGTCGCAAAAGACGGCGCGCGCGTCGAAAGCGTGATCATTCCGATGACGGATCTGAGCGACGCCGACGCCGGCGCCGCCCCGTCGGAAGAAGACGAAGAAGACGCACCCGCAGCGACCGCGCGCGCCCGAGTTACACTGTGCATCTCGACGCAGTTCGGTTGCGCCATGGGCTGCGTGTTTTGCGCCAGCGGCCAGGCGGGCTTGGTGCGCGGCCTGCGCGCTTCGGAGGTCGTGGCTCAAGTCTATTTGGCCAAGAAGTACCTGCGCCCGGACGAGCAGCTCAGTAACCTGGTGTTCATGGG
>DATCFJ010000161.1:0-4438 GCA_036509605.1 Polyangiaceae bacterium
TGCCCGCCACCCACGATGACCTTCGCGTTCCTTCCGCCCGAGAGGGAAGATGCGGCCATGACGCAGTTGGAATCGAGTGTGCTTCTCGCGTGCGCCAGCGCTGGTGCGACGCTGACCAGCGTAGCGACGCTCGTCGTCTTCTTGGTGCTCGCGCTGACCGTGGTGCGCCGCGAACGACCCGACGCTGCGCCACTGCTCGCGTACGCAGTCGCCTTAGAGATAGTAGTCGCTTTTGCTGGGTTTGCGAGCTCGGTTCTTATACCGATAGTGCTGAACACCACGAAAAGTAGCCGGTCATATCCACAAGCCCAGGCGATAAACACGGTCGTGTTTGCCGTCCTACGCACGGCCGCGCAGGTCATGTTGATCTGCGGCGTTGTTCGGCTCACGCGTCCCGCCAGGAGTGCGCACGCCACGCGCTGAAAGGTATGCGCTCGCAGTTGCAGCGTGACGTGAAGCTCCGGGTTCTGCCCACGGCTCGACGAGCAAACAGCGGTCCAGTCAGTGACCGAGTGAATCCGACGGCTACGTCTTCGAACCTGAAGCCAATCGAGCAGAGCATCGACGCTCGCTGTTGCTGCGCTCCCATCTGCATCACAATGCCCGCCGTGCCTCGGGCAACGCCGGCGGCCCCAGCCCTCGAACGGTGGAAGCGATACCCGAAGGACGCTGCTTGTGCCCTGCTCGGCATGAGCGCATTGGGGCGACTGCTCCCTGTCGTGCTGCTTGTACTCGGCTGCCACCGAGCGCTGGAGCATATCGTCACCGGACGGGTCACGGATGTTTCCGACTCCGCTGAGAGTATCGAGTACAAGCACGTGACTATTTCGTTCAGTAACCCGACTGCGGGCCCCTGCGACATGACACGGTATTCTCTTGCTTGGCCAGGTGGTCGCAAGGAGGTTGAGGTCAAAGTCACGCTGCCTCTCGGAGCGAGCAAGCGTACGGTGGCGGTAGGCTACGACAGCGGGAACATCAAAACCCTGACGCCAGCCAGCACGCGGGTCGCGGTCTTCTCGCGCTGCGCCGCGCACGAGCAGCGCGGGGCGCGGGAGCCGTTCGCTCTAGCGGGGATCTAGGAAGACTCGTTCATGCCAAACGGCGTGACCATGCCAGCGCGCATTCCACCCGCCTGCGGTCGCGGTCGGCCACCACGGAACGGAGCCGAACGCACACACACCTCGGTGCCTTCCGGGCGCGCTTGTGTCCGTTTTGCCGCTTCGCTGCCTCTCCCGCGCGCTTGCTGCCCTTGGCGCTCCCTCGGCGCCAGTCTGGCCTCCGAGCGAGTCCGGACTACTCTTCCGTGCGAGAGCGGGGCCATCGGGTCCCCTGCTCGCGTAGCGGACTCGGCGACTCGGTATTCGTGATCGCGGTCGAGAACGCCGAGTCGCTCGGTGCCGTCGACCACCAACCTGGTCAGCAGAGCGATCTCAGAGATCAGATCTATATAGATAAGATTGCACGGGTGCTCACTGGTGAACATGTAGATGTTCACCAGTGAGCAGGTTGGCGGGGACCCGGCGAGCGCGCTCTTCGCTCCCGACGCCGTGCGTTCGCTCCCGAGTGCGGGCAGCGCGGCGCAGACAGTACAGACACTGCCCGCAGACAGTACCGCGGCCACGCCAGAGCCGCGGGAGGCTGCCGCAGACCGCGCGTTGCCAAGCCTTTCGGCATCGCAGCGGAGCCGGACCGGGTAAGCCGCCCGTCCGGAGTCAGCCATCACCTCACGATCGTTGGAGGCGGGCTCGTCGTTTGGCCGATTGGCACGAGGCACGAGGAAAGGTCGAAGAGCATGAACTCCAGCGCCTCCTCCTGCGGTGTCAAAGCGTGGGTCGCGCACTGCGACGGGACGATGCCACCCTGCATCCCGCCCCCACCACCACGGCCGCCAAATCCGCGCCGGCCGCCTGGGGTCGGCATGGTCGGGTAGTCGGGTGGCACCCCCGGAGCGTTCGTCCCGGGGCCGCCGCTCACGTGCAAATCGCTGTACACGACGCGCCCGCAGACCGCTGCACTGCCGCCGCCAATTGGCGTATCGACCGAGAAATATTGGGTTGCCGAAGGCGCCTCTCGAACGTCCGCAGCGAGATGGATCCACTCAGTAGAGGGCGGTTGCGTCAGGGCCTGCACATTGTTCCGCGCAAACCAGATCGGCAACTGATTGGCCGTCAACGCTCCTACGAGATTGAGCCACTGCCCCAACGCCGACCCCTCTGGAAAGGCGGCACCTCCGGCGAGCGTCGTGTCGATGTCGGCCGCGAAGGACCGAGAGTCGTCAATCGTTTGGGAGCCCGTCGTCCACGTGGCCAGTGTGTTCGCGCCGGTCCCGAAGGGGCCCGTGTTGAACCAAGCGTAATGATAATGCGAAGCGAAGACGCGCCCCCCGGCGTTGGCATAGGCCATCAAATAACTCTGAAACGTCGGATTCATGGGTACGCCGGGCGCTCCGCCCGTTGTCTCATGGCCTTCGCACGAAAGGAGCACGACGTCGTGCTCGTTCAGATGCGCCTGTTGGTCCCAAAGGGTCTGGTACGAGTCGACGGAACCTTGCGTCATCGTGGCGCCGTGATAGCCGGTGTAAATGTGGATGTGACCACCCGTCGCGTCGCCCAGGACGTACTCACTCGAAGCAACGCCGAACCGCAAAGGTAGGCATTCGAGCGAGTCGGCCCCGCCTGTGGAAATCGCGATGTTCGGCAGTGAGCCCTCTGCGGAGCTTGCGGGGAGCTGCAGCTTGGGGGCGGTGTTCGGCTGATTCGCCGTGACGGCAATTCCGTCATACTGCCGGCGCCACTTTCCGGTCTGAACGACGAGGCTCACTGTGCCGCTGGGCGCGCAGGGAATTTCGAAATGGCCCGTTGCGTCGGTGGGCGAGCCGGTCGCGAGCACCTTCGCCGGGTAGAGTTGGCTGCACCCGCATGCGAGCGGTACGGTGTCAAGGTTCGGAAGCGGCGAGCTCGGGTCGGGCACGTAGACCGAGACGTTGTACAAGGGGTTCTTGCCCGCCGGATCATACACGTAGCCCTCGATCGTGGTTGTGTTGTTACCCGAACACGTGCAGTGACCAGCGGTGCACGTGACCTGCTGCGAGCCCGAGGAGCCTGTCGCAGCTGAGCCACCAAGATTGGGGGTGACTTGCAAGTCGCCGGCCCCGGAGCTTCCGTTGGCGCCGGGGCCTTCGCCCATTCCGTCACCGCTCACCTTGCTTTGATTGGTCGAATTCCCGCACGCGATCGAGCCAAGGAGCGCGACGCCGATGCTGAGAGAATACAAGCTGAGTTTCATTTGCGGACTCCATGCGCTCGGTTAACCGGCTGTGACGCGAGCGCGAGCCACGTGGACCATCGAGCTTCGCGGTGTAGCGGACTGCGCCTAGTGGTGAGAGGTAACCCCGCGGCCAAAACGGCAGGCACAAATGCGTTCGGCGAGCGAGGGTGGAGGACCGAGTGTAGTCGAGCTGAGGGTCAGCCACCCGCCGGGTGGAGCAGTTTCGGCTCTTATGCCGCAAGTCTCGAAAATTCCGACAGGACCAGACTTTAAGCCACCACCAGCCATCGGGCATCAGGTGCAGCACCGTTCGAAACGATCGATGTCGACGATCGTTCAGACCGATCAGTTCGCGAGCGCGAAGCAGGAGTCGCACACGCAAGTAGGGTCGGTCCACCTGCAGGTGGACACCGACGCGCGGATCGCGCTTTGGTCGACGGCTCCTTCTCGCGCTTCAAACGTCTCGCCCATGATTCGAGCAAACTCCGTCGCGACGTTGAGCTCAACAGGGTCGAACTCACGCCTCGCGTCGTCGAGCCGCTGAAGTCAAAGGGTGGCGAGTCCTGCTGGGCGGAAGCCCGTTGGGCGTGGTGCGCTGCGTGCCCGTGGCCCTAAGAAGTTACTCTGCGCGTCGCGGTTGGAGCTCATGCGCCCGGCGATTAAAAGGCGTCCTAGACGCGCAGAACCGCCACAGCGCGACCGGCACAGCGCGCGCGGACGCGGCCGGCACCGTTGAGCCCAGGGCGAGCCCGTGCTGACCTGGCAGAATGAACGTTGAGTATCTGGACGCTTATGCCAAGTGGCAGCCGCTCGAGAACGCGACCGCGGTACAGCTCGAACCGGGAGTGTACGAGGTCACGATCGCCGAGCTATCGCCCACGTGGAAGGTGTCCAAGGACCTGTTCGACGGCTCGCTGCTCCGCGTGAACGGACTGGAGACCAACGAGGTGGTCGGCACGCGCAGAGATAGGGACAAGATCGTCCTGATGGCCAGAGCGCAGCAACCGCGGCGCAAGAACAGCAAATACCGATAGTGTGAATAATGGCCCGGCGCTTGCTGTGGCAAGCGTTGGAATTGCCATGGGCGTGAGCGGCACGGACGTCGCGCTGGAAACCGCAGACGTCGTCCTCACGACCGACGACCTGGAGAAGATCCCGTACGCCGTGGCAC
>DATCFJ010000162.1:0-6597 GCA_036509605.1 Polyangiaceae bacterium
GACCTGGGGGCAAGCGTTAATCCCCATGCTCAGGGGTGGTGCGCTTGGAGTCGATAGCCCTTGCGCACGCAAAACAGTGGGGAGCCCCCAGCAATTTGGGTCTGAAAACAGGCCAATTGTGGCGGTAATTCAGCTGTGCACGCCCGCTGATTGGTGGGGAGTCCCCACTATTTTCGCTGCGGGAAGGGTCACGCGATTGGCGTTATCGAAGCCACGGTCACCGGGCAGTACTGTAAACCGATCCTCTCAAGCGGCGAGATGTGATCAATCTTGAGGGAAGGCCGACGTAGATCGGCTCCCACGCGAGGGCACGAGACGATCCCCAACGCTGGCAGGCGCGAAGAGGGCGCCAATTTGCTGCGCCCCCACTATCGCGCCTGCGGAAAAGGGCGCTCAGTTCAAGGCAGTGAGATTCACGACAGCCCAGCCGTTCGGCGCGACGGTCACTGTCTGATGCTTGCGTCCGCCGGCGGCGGTCAGCGCGATCACGTGGGTGCCGGCGTGCACGCGCATGCGGCCGAAAGCGATGCGCGCCGGCAAAGTCGCCCAGCTGCGCGTATCGGGAGTGTCGGTCGCGGTCAGTGTGGCTTGCGTGCCGAGGCTCAAGAGCTCGCCGAGCACGCCGCCGCCGGCGACCTTTTTCGTCGTTTCGCCGGCGATCACGCGGGTGAGCGTGCGCGTGATGGCCGAGGCGACGATGGCGCCGCGCGCTTTATCCCAAGCGAGCTTGGCCTCCTGATCGACGGCCAAAATGCCCTCCATGGGCGCCCAGGCGTTATCGAGCATGAATGTCGGTTGCCCCCAAGTGCCGCGGGCGCGCCCGAGCTCCGGGTAGTTCACCCAGGTGACTAGCCCTTGCAGCGCGAGGTCGTTGGCACGCCCCTGATCCATCGGGCTGATGAAGCCGCTCGCATAGGTGAGCGCGAGGCCAATCGGGACGCGTTTTGCGTACTTGGCCGGCACGCGGCCAAAATTTACGATCACCAAGATCTCGCCGTCGTCCGCCTTGGGCGCGTCCGTGCTTCCGAGCGGCAGATTGGGCGCCTTGGCGAGCAGCTCGCGGATGCGCGGGCTCGAGTAGCTCGATTGTTGTTCGAGCCGGCGAATCGGCTCGGCCAACGATTGATATTGCCCATAGCCGAGCGCCTCGTCGTAGTAGCGGAGCGCATCTTCCGGCTTGTCGCTCTTCTCGAACACGAAGCCAGCCAGGTAGCTCCCGGGACCGAGCAGCGCCTCCGAGGCGTCGCCCTTGTCGCGCGTGAATTTCTGCATCACTGACAGGCGCCGCGCTTCGACCCGCGCGCCGTTCAGGTCCCCGCGGACGAGGTAGTTCATCATGTTGATCGTGTTGATCATCAGCTTCTCGTACGCCGGGGCTTTGTACGGCCCCACGTTGTCGGAGAAGAGGTAGCGGCCGATGTCCGCCGCCGCGCTAGCCGAGAGATCGAGCACTTGGATCTGCTTGTCCGAGACTTCCAGATCGCGGCTCGACAGCGAATATTGCTCGAGCTCCTGCAGAACCATGGCGCGGTCGAGCAGGAACAGAGCGTTGTCGCCGCCGGTCTTTTGCGGAAGGTCCTTTGCGCTGTCGACGTCCAGCGCTTCGTTCAACGACTTGAGCGCGCCGCGAGGATCGCCGGCATCCAGCGCGGTCCGCGCGGCCAACGTCTTCTCGGCGTGGCCGGCGCAGCCCGTCAGCGCGGCAATCGTGAGCACGCAGGCGACGCGAGCGAGCATCATGATCAGGCTTTAGATGAGCGCTTTGGTGACCGAAGTCTTGTACTGGAACAAGATCGCGCTGGTCTCGACCTCCAGCACTTGGATGAACATGAAGTATTGCACGCGCCGCTCGTTGCTCTGACGCTCGTCGCTCGAGAACACTTTGCCGGTCACCACGTAGCGCACGCCAATCTGCTTACCCCAAGCGGCGATTTTGCTTTGGTCGAAGCCGTCTTGGTATTGCTTCCTCACTTGTTCCATGAGCTGCGGCTGCGACTCCAGGCTGATCACCTTCACGTGACCGGCATTGACCAGCGTGGTCTCGATGTCGCTGATCAGCGCGTCCAGCTGGCTGTCGATGTGCTCGGTGGTTTCGTTGCGCAGTGGCAGGACGGAGACCGTCGGCTCTTTTTCGGTTTGCCAGCGCGCGACGACCGGCGAGCTTTGTAGCGCTTGCATGTTGTCGTGCAGCATCTTTTGCAGATCGCGCCGGTCGAGCCCGGTGCCCATGGCTTGGTCGTCGAGCCCGGCTACGTCCTCACCGCGGACGGCCTTGGGCCCACCGCAGCCGACAGCGGCAATGCCGACGACGCTTGCAGCGCCAAGCAGGAAGGTTCTACGAAGCAAAGCCATGGGGGTGCCTTTCTATACGAGTGCGGGCTTCTCCGATTCCGCCCGCTCTACCGTCCGACGTAGGGACGGACACGGAGTATGTAACGCCGTCCTCACCTTCGGCAATTTGGCGCGAGGAATTTTTTGGGTTTCCTCACGTAAAGCGGGGGGGAGCGGCCGATCCGGACGCGTTACGGCCCCACGAGCCGGTCATTTGCCGACGTCGTGAGGCCGTGGTCTGCCGCGTATTGCTACGCTTTGGTGTCAGTTCGGGGCGGCAGCGCCACCCGTGGCGCCCGTAGTGCGGCGTACCGGGATGATCTGCACCCGGCGATCGTCGCCCTCGCCGTCGCTGCGGGTGATTACGCCTTCGAACTTGGCTAGGGCCAAGTGAACCACGCGGCGATCGCGCGGATTCATCGGCTCGAAGGTGATGATCTTGCCCTCTTCGACGGCCTGACGGCCGAGGCGCTGGGCCATGGTCGCGAGCGAATTGTCGCGGCGGCTGCGGTAACCCTCGGCGTCGACCAAAATGTGGCGACGGTCGAGACCCGGACGGTTGATGATCCGGTGCGTCAAGAACTGCAGCGCCTGCAGGACCTGGCCCTTCTTACCGATGATACGGCCCGCGTCGCGGCCGGCGATCTCGATGTTGATCTCGTCCTCTGCGTTGCCCTCTTGCGGGCGACGGAGGTGCACCGTGCACTCCATCTCCATCTCGCGGATCACGTCGCTCACGAACTTGAGCGCGACGTTCGCGCGTGGGTCCGCGGACACGTAGTCCTCTTGCGGTTTGCGACGCTTGCGCGGGCGCTCACCTGACGGATCTTCTTCGGTGCCGGCCGCCGCGTGCGACACTTCACCGTTTTCGGATTCGCCTTCGGTCTCCTCTTCGTCTCCGCTTTCCCAAGCCGCGTCGTCGAGATCGTCCTTTTCAGTCATGATTCTGCCTTTCCTTTGCCGAGGAGTGGGCCTTCACCGGCGAGCTTTGCCGAAGACGAGCCGCTATTGCCCTTCCCTTTGCGGGCAGACTCCCCAATCACTTTGACCTTGATGTCTCCGCTTCCGGAACCGGAGCCACCACCGGATTTCATCGAGCGGCGCACGTGCCATTCCACTGCTTGTTGTTGAAGGATACCGAGCACGCCGTTGGTGAACATATATACCCCGAGGCCGGCCGGCAAAAACAGCATGAAAACCGTAAACATCACCGGCATCAGGTACTGCATCATCTTCTGCTGCGCCGCGTCCCCCTGCTGCGGCATTAACCGCTGCTGCATGAACGAGGTCGTGCCGATGATGAAGGGTAAAATGTACAGGGGGTCCGCCGAAGTCAGGTCCGGCAGCCACAAAAACGGGATGTGATACAGCTCGACGGCGGTCTGCAGGGTCGTGTACAGGGCGAACCACACTGGCATCGACGCCATCTGCGGCAGGCAGCCCTTGACCGGGTTCACGTTGTGCTTCCGCCACAGCTCCATCTGGGCGAGGCCCTTGGCCTGTGCGTCGTCCTTGAACTTTTCGTTCAGCGCGTCGATCTCAGGCTTGAGCTCGCGCATTTTGATCATGCCCTTGATGCCGGGCACGGTCAGCGGGAACAGCAACGTACGCGCGGTCACCGTCAGGATGATGATCGCGACGCCCCAATTGGGGATGATGCTGTGCACCTTGAGCAAGAAGGCGACCAGCACCTTGGCGATGATCGAGAAGAACCCGAGGTCGATCAGCTCGCTGAAGCGGTGGTTTCCGCCGCCCGCGGCCGCCAGCACGCTGCGCTCTTTCGGACCGATGTAAGCCAGCACCGAGTACGTCGAGCTGGCGGCCGGCGCGAGGTCGACACCAGGGTAGGCGAGGCGAGCGCGGTAGATGGAGCCGTCGTTCTCCGCGTCGCCGACTTTGTGCTGCTCGATCAGCAGCTGACACACGGGAGTTACAGCTGCCTCCACCGGCGCGACGGCGTTCGAGAAGTAAGCGTTGGAAATCGCCACGAATGCCGGGGCACCCTGGATCTGATACCAATCACCCGGGTCGATCGCCGTGGTCGGGAAGTGCTCGGCGTTGCTGAATTTGCCAGCGTCGAAATCTGCCTCTCCCAGGCGCTTCGGCTTACCCACGGCGAGCACGCACTCGACGCGAGTGACCAGCGGGCTCTGCCGGAACATGCTGCCCTTCACCTCTTTGGTGGTGTGCCAAGCATCGGTGTGCACGGTCAGCGAGTGATAGAGCGAGTGATCGCTGAGGTTCTTGATCGTGGCTTCGGCCGCGAGCTCGTACGGGCGACTTGTCGCGGAGATGGTCTTCCTGAGCTCGACCTTCGAGTCGCGATACGTGAACACGCAGCTCTTGCCGTCGTGGCTTTCGAGCGTCCAATCGACCAGATCACCGTCGACGTTCCACTCTTTGCCTGGCGGCAGACCGGCGCTGTTGTGGAAGTCGAAGCGCAGCTGACGGTTGAAGTCGAGATCCGGCGTGGTCGACAGATCGATCGGCTTGCCCGCCTTCTCGTACTTCGAGCCCATCAGCTCGAAGTGGCGCACGGCAGCGCCGCGGCTGGTCAGCTGTGCGCGAAACTCAGGCGTCCAGACGTCACAGAACTGCTCTGGCGCGCGCGGGTTGGCACTCAGGATCAGCCGGCTCTCGTTGCGCAGGGGTTGGGCGGTGATCTTTCCGCCGCCGAAGAACTTCGGTCCGAACTGGAAAAGAAGGAATGCCAGGGCCGCCATGACCAACAAGCGACCAATACTGCTTCTGTCCATATCGACTTCGACTCTGCTTTTCGGGGGGCCAAACTACGGCCACGGGAACGGTCTAGGTTGGCCGTTTAGCACGGCCCTGCCCGGCTGAAACCAATTCAACGGGCTGAATTGGCCTTTGCTGCGGGAGGAGGGTCGTAGCCGCCCGGGTGGAATGGGTGGCAGCGCGAGATGCGCCGAACCGCGAGCCAAGTGCCGCGCCCGGCGCCGTGCAAGCGCAGGCATTCCGCGGCGTAGCGCGAGCACGAAGGTTCGAAGCGGCACGCGGGCGGCAGAATCTTCGACAGCGTCAGCTGGTAGATTCGAATTAGATAAATGAGCGCGCGCGCCAGCATTGGCACGGCGAGTGTGCGACCGACCGCGCGACTTGGCTAGGCTTGCGAAGCCGGTTTGTCCGGAACGGGACCCAGCAACGCACGGAGCCGACGCTCGATCTGCGGTCGCGCAGCGTGCCACTCCGAGACCACGCTCTCGAGCTTACTGTCGCCCGGTGCTCGCTTGACGATCACGACCAGGTCGATGCCCTTCGGCCAAAGCTCGCGCGTTGCCCGAAAAGCCTCACGAATCAGCCGCTTTGCGCGACTGCGCACGACCGAGTTCCCCACGCGTCGCGAAGCCGTAATGCCCAAACGCGGCGAGTCGGCCCCGATGCTCGCGCTCAAGATCAGCACGAAGCGGGCTGTCGACACACGTTGGCCGCGCTCCTGAATGCTCAGGAATTCGGGCCGCTTACGAACTCGGAAACGGGACGGGAAGCGTCCGCTTGGCAGCGGCGTTCCCGCAGCGCCGCTCACTTTTCGTAGGCGCTGACCGCAAGCCGCCAGCGACCCTTGCGGCGACGATTGGCGAGGACCTTGCGACCACCCTTGGTGCTGATGCGCTTGCGGAAGCCGTGCGTGCGGAGCCGGCTGGTGTTGTGGGGCTGAAAAGTGCGCTTCATGACGGGTGCCTCGAAAGGGAGCGGGAATTAGCCATGGCCCTCCTCTTTCGTCAAGTCCATCTGTTATCGGGGCGCAGCCCCGCCCCGCCGAAGTGCCCCCCCTCCGGGGATCACGAAGCGCGTAATTCGTCGGGGCCCCACCCCAGGTTTTTAGGGCCCCGACCCCAAAAACTCCGCGCCTGTCTGTTGGCTTTGGGCTTTGGGCCGGAAAGCGCGCGCTCGGCCCGCTAGCCAACCCAAAAAAGACTCCATAAGGTCGTCGCCCGGCAGCTCGCCACGTCTTGCGGGGCCAAATATCGCGTGATAGGAACCCCGTCCCATGCGCGAAAACATCCGCCTCGTCTCTTCCGCCGGCACCGGCTACGCCTATTACACGCAGAAGAACAAGCGCACGCAGACCAACAAGCTCGAGCTGAAGAAGTTCGACCCGATGGTGCGTCAGCACGTGCTCTTCAAAGAAGCGAAAATGCCGCCTCACTCAAAGTGAGGCGCGCTTCGCTTCGGTGTTGATTTGAGGCTGGTCCGTTTCGCGCGGGCTGGCCTTTTGTTTTTGGCGGAGTGGTGACCTAAGGC
>DATCFJ010000163.1:0-2900 GCA_036509605.1 Polyangiaceae bacterium
CTGGGGCGAGCGCGGAAACGCCCCGACCCATCATCGCGAAGGCGAGCGCGCCGCGACCCACTGTGACCAATCTTGAGGGCCTTCCGACATAGATCGAGGTGCTCGCGGTCATCCTAAGACGCCGCAGAAGCGCGTCCTAGGTAAAACTTTGCATTTGGGGCGCGGAAAAGGCGCCGATCCATCATCGCGAAGGCGAGCGCGCCGCGACCCAAGATGTGACCAATCTTGAGGGAAGACCGACATGGATCGGCCGCTACGCGAAGGCACGATGCTGTCTCAACGCTCGCGAGTTTTGCATCCACTCGCGAGCGAGAGCGCGTTCGTCGGGCGAAAGCTCAGCGTTTAGCCCGTGACGTCCTTGCCGACCTGAAACGAGGGTCGCGCCTTGCAGCGCTCTAGCCAGGCTTTGACGTGGGGAAAGTCTGTGAGCGGCAGTACGGCGCTGGCGCCGTAGCTCGTTTCGAGCGCGTTGACCCAGGGAAACGTGGCGATATCGGCGATCGAGAATTCGTCGACTAGGAACTCTCTGCCGGTGAGCTGAGTCTCGAGCACGCCGAGCAGGCGCTTGGCTTCGTTGGTGTAGCGCTCGACCGGATACGGGTGGTCGCACTTGTCCTTCGCGTATTTGAAGAAGTGCCCGAACTGGCCGAACATGGGACCAATGTGACCGACCTGAAAGAACAGCCATTGTAAGCAGTGAAGGCGGGCGGCTGGGTCCTTCGGGATCAACTTGCCGGTCTTCTCTGCCAGGTAGATCAGGATCGCGCCCGACTCCATCAGCGCGAGTGGCTTACCGCCCGGCCCGTTCAGATCCAGGATGGCAGGGATCTTCGAGTTCGGGCTGATGGATTTGAAAGCCTCCGTGAACTGCTCACCTTGACCGATGCGCACCTTGTGCGCTTCGTAGGGCAAGCCGAGCTCTTCGAGCGCGACCGCGATCTTGATGCCGTTCGGCGTGTCGAGCGAAAATAGCTGCAGCTTGGAGCGGTCAGTGATGGGCCATTTGGCCTCAATCGGTAGCGGCTCTGACATGCCATCAACTTAGGGCACTCGCTGCGCGATCGACAGTGTGCGAGACGCGGCGCGGGTGCATTTAGCCCTTGGGCCCGAGCATGTCCTCGGGACGCACGAAGCGGCTGAAGTCCTCGGACGACACCAGGCCCAACGCTTCCGCCGATTGGCGCAGGGTCAGCCCTTCTTTATGGGCTTTTTTGGCGATTTTCGCGGCGTTGTCGTAGCCGATGTGCGGGTTCAACGCCGTCACCAACATCAGCGAGTTCTCTAGATGTTGCTGAATGCGTTCGCGGTTCGGCTCGATGCCGACGGCGCAATTTTTGCGGAAGCTGTCGCAACCGTCTGCGATCAGGCGCGCGCTCTGCAAGAAGTTGTACGCGAGCAGCGGCTTGAACACATTGAGCTCGAAGTTACCGCTGGCGCCGCCGAAGTTCACGGCCACGTCGTTGCCGAACACCTGTGCGCAGAGCATGGTCATGGCCTCGGATTGAGTCGGGTTGACCTTGCCCGGCATGATCGAGCTTCCGGGCTCGTTCTCCGGAATCGAGATTTCGCCGATGCCGCAGCGCGGGCCAGAGGCCAACCAGCGCACGTCGTTGGCGATCTTCATTAGTGAGGCGGCGAGGGTCTTCAACGCGCCGTGTCCGAATACGATGGCGTCGTGCGCCGCGAGCGCCTCGAACTTGTTCGGCGCTGTGACGATCGGGTGCGAGGTGAGCTCAGCGACCTTGGCCGCGACACGCACCGCGTACTCCGGGTGCGCGTTCAAACCGGTGCCCACCGCGGTGCCGCCGAGCGCGAGCTCTGCCAGGTGCGGGACGGCACTTTCCAGGTGTTTTAGGCCGTGATCGAGCTGCGCGACCCAGCCGCTCAGCTCTTGGCCGAGCGTGAGCGGCGTGGCATCCATCAAATGCGTACGGCCGATTTTCACGATATCGGCGAAGGCGGCGGATTTTTCGGCCAGCGTGTCGCGTAGGGCTTTGACCGCGGGCAGCACGCGCGTGCGCACGGCGTCGGTGCAAGCCAAAGACATCGCCGCCGGGAACACGTCATTCGACGACTGCCCGCGGTTCACGTGGTCGTTCGGGTGCACGAGGCGCTTCTCGCCGCGTACGCCGCCCAAGAGCTCGCTGGCGCGATTGGCGAGCACCTCGTTCATGTTCATGTTGCTCTGGGTGCCGCTGCCGGTCTGCCAGACCACGAGTGGGAACTCGCCCGAGTGCTTGCCGTCGATCACTTCGTCGGCCGCGGCGACGATGGCGTTGCCGATCTTCGCGTCGACTGCTTTGAGATCCATGTTCACTAGCGCAGCCGCCTTCTTGACGATGGCTAGCGCGCGCAGCAGCTGAGTCGGCATGCGCTCGCCGGAGATGTCGAAGTTCTGCAAGCTGCGCTGGGTCTGAGCACCCCACAGGTGGTCGTCGGGGACCTCGATCGGGCCGAAGGTGTCCATCTCAGTGCGGGTCGTCTTGGCGGTCATGGCCGCGATACCCACGCACAATTGCGGCGCAGGGATCAAGATCCACGCGAAAAACCATGCAGATTTGACCAATTTTGCCAGTGTCTGTACGACGTAGCCATGGCCCGACTCCGTTTTGCCGCCCGAGCATCTGTGCTCGCTGTCGTGCTCGGGTGCGTGCCTGTAACCGCCCGCGCGGCCACGCCGAACGCGAAGCCAGCAAAGGCCGCTAGCAAGCCCAAGGCAAGCAAGCCGGACCGAGCCAAAGCGGCGCTAAAGCCCGCTGAGTCAGGCGAGCTGACGAAATCGGCCGAGCCCGCCAAGGCGCCGTTGGACACGGGCAAGCCGGTCGAAAGCGCTCCCGATCCGCAGCGCGGGGTCGGCACTCGCTCAGTGGGCGCGCTGCCCGGCGTGACCGCCTCGGAGC
>DATCFJ010000164.1:0-14474 GCA_036509605.1 Polyangiaceae bacterium
CGGCGAAGGTCAGCCGAGCCTCTTCGTTGCCGTCGATCACACGCGGCGCCACGCCGAGTGCGTCAGCCGCGCGCGCGACGAACTGCTCCCCACCTGCAGCGTCACGCATGGCGCTCGTGCCGACCGCGTCCAGATGGACCACGCCCAGCTCGCGCAGCGTGCGCCCATAATCAGAAAGACAAGCTAGGGTACGCTCGCACGCTTCGGGCAGCAGACAGCGGTTGCGGTCCACACCTTCACCGAGGCGTGTGATCGTGGCTCGCTCGACTACCGGCCTCAACGCACCGCCCTCGGTTTCGGCGACGAGCAACAGCACGCAGTTGGTGCCGATGTCGATCGTGGCGATGCGCACTTACAGAAAAAAGGGGCCGAAAATCGGCCCCATTCCGGCTATTTCGCCAAGCTCTTCAGATTCAGCATTTCCTCGACGTCCGGTTGGACGACGAGCTCGACGCGGCGATTCTTCGCGCGACCCTCATCGGTGTCGTTGCTCGCAACCGGATCGGTGTCGGCGTAGCCCGCTGCGCTCCAGTTGGCGGGGTTCAGACCACCGCCAACGCCCGTCTTCGAGTCTGGGGGCGAGGTCAGCAGCAAGAGCACGCTGCGAGCGCGCATGGTTGAGAGCCCCCAGTTGTCTTTGAACACTCCGCCAGCGAGCGGTTTGGAGTCGGTGTGCCCGGCGACCTGGAAGCGGCGCTTCGAGAGGTCGGCGTCTTTGCCGATCACGTCCGCAACTTGCATCAGGATTTTGCTGCCTTCAGTTTTCAGATGATCCTGGCCCGAGTCGAAAAGCACGTCGCCGGGCAGCTGAATCAGCATCCGGTTGTTGCGCACCTCGACCTTCAACCCCAGCTGGGTGAGCTTCTGGAGCTTGGTTTGCAGGAGCTCGAAGCGCTTTCGAATCGCGTCCAGCTGCTCGGTGCGCCGCGCGTACTCCTCGAGCGCTTTGCGCTGCTCAGCGAGGCTTTGGTTCAGGTTGTCGAGATTCGCGCCGCGGTCGGCGAGCTGCTTCTTCAGCGTGTCGATCTCCTGGACGGCTTCTTGGTAGTCAGACTGACTTTTCTTGTGCGCGTCGGTCTGTGCTTTGAGTTGGTTGGTCAGGCTCTCGTTCTCGCGGAGCTTCTGGTCCCATTCCTCCTGCGAGTAGCCGCAAGCGGTGAGGCCGAGCGACAAAAGTAAAAACAAAATTGTAGGTCTACGGAGGCTCGAAAACTTCATTGGATCCCGTCGGCTGCGGAGCGAATTGGCGCGTCCGCTGCCCTCGACCTAAGCGACTAGTCTGAGCGCGTCAAGTGCCCGTGTTCAAAAGGTTTTTTGTAGGCCAGCCGACCGACATGTGGAGCTTTTTAGGCACTTAGGAAAGCACTAAACAAGTGCGCTGTCTGCAACGCCTGCGACCCTCTAACGCCGTGATCTGTGGGCGTGGCGAGATCGCAAGTGAATTTTTTTCGTTGACACATCACAATAGGTGGCAATATACGTCTTGCAACATACCCTCGAAGTGGGGGCCATTCCGGCCCTTGCGACGAACTGCTGGGAGGCAATCGAAAATGGCTGCAAAGAAGACCCGTACCAAGTCCGCTAAGAAACCCGCTGCCAAGAAGGCGCCGAAAGTCGCCAAGAAGCGCACTGCCAAGCGCAAGGTCGCCAAGAAGGGCGCCAAGAAGCGCAAGAAGGCTGCCAAGAAGGCGTGAGCCTTCGCCGGGCTGATTTCGTCGGTATCGCAAGTGCTTCGGCGCTCGGTGGTTCTGGCAGGTCAGCCCAGCGGGTACTCGAGCGCGTCCAGAAACTGGGCGCGCTCGAGCCAAAAAGCTCGGTCCCGTACAGCGCAACTGTCGGGCGAGCTACCAGGCAACTGCTTGGGTCGAGCACGACGATGGGAGCTTCAACGTCCCGTCTCGTGCTCGTGTAGTTTTGTCTGAGCTTTTCCGCGCGCTGTTGCCGATCTCAACCGATCGATTCGCTCAACGCCGCGCCTTCGCAAACGCCCCGCGCAGCTCTCTGAAGGCGCCATGCGCAGTCTCCCCGAAGAAGCCGTGCGCAGCCGCCTACGAACGCGCTTCGCGATACCCGACTCGCTTCGAGACATCGGACGCGGTGACGAGGCGCGTACGATCTCTCAGGTCGCGTGAGCGGCCCGACATCACAGCGCGCCGCTGCGCAAAAAAATCAACCAACATCACGACCTATTCGCCGAGGTACAACCTTAAGGATCCCGCGGCCGCCCGCCTGTCAAAGACAACCCCCGCGAGCTCATCACGCTTCGAAATGTCTTCGAAGAGTTGCAGCAGGAACCCGTGGAAAGCGACGCACTCGTCGATTGCGGCTTCGATGCGGGCGGGATCGACGAGGTCGGTGTCTTCGAGGCCTGACATCGCTGCCATGAATGCGTCGAAGCGCGGGTAGTCCGTGGAGCGCAACAGCGGGTAGCCCATGGCTCGGAAATAAGCCAGGAACTCGCGCACGTATTGGAAGTCGTTTACGGCCGCCCAGCGGTCTTCGGAGGGCGAATGCTGCGCCTTGCTCGAGAACGCGCGCACGATTTGCGCGAACATCCAGACGTCTCGGCGCAGGCGCTCGCTCGTTTCACGGCGCGCGGCGTGATCGTCGAAGACGCTTCCGTCTTCGAACGTCGCACCGAGCGCTTTGCCGAGGAAGAGCACGGCGTTCTGCAACGCAGGACGAAGATTTTCAACGCAGACGTCGACACGCTCGCGTAGATCGCTGGCGCGCGTGCCGGCATCCAGGGCCGGCAAATCGTGTTGGAAGGCCCGTCGCATTTCCAAGCGAAGGTTCCCTGCGATGCCTTGCAACGCACTGCGGATGCCAATCAAACGGTGCCCGCCGGCGCGCAGCGAGGTTGAGCGCGCGCGGATCTGTGTGGCGTCGAGGCTCATCAAGTCCCGGTCGAAGCCCTCCGCGAGCAGCGAGCCTGAGTTCTGTCGCAGGTAATCGCTGAGCGCGCGCGCGTCCGAGCGGAGCACGCTGAGGACTAGGTACGTGCTGCCCACTTGCTGCCGTCGACGCTCGACGTCCCCGCCGATGCGCGTCAAGAGCGACAGGTAGCGCAGCATGCGAAACAGCGACAGAAAGGTGAGCGCGACCAATCGGTGCGCTTCGCTGCCGGGCACGCTGCGAATCAAATCCAGTACCTGAGCGGATTTGATGCGATCAAATTCAGGTCGGAATTCGAGTGCGTTCAGGGGATTGAAGAAGGCGCTGCGGTCGATCTCCCGGTACACGGTGGCCAAGAGCGCGTGAAATAAGCGGAACGAGACGCGCGGTGTGCGCAGCATGCCCTCCAGCACCTCATTGCTGGAGGTCAGGCCGTGGCGCAGCATGATCAGGCTTTCCTGGGGCGTGTTTTGCTGCGTGCCCTGGGTGAGGAGTCGCGTGCGCGCGTTGTCCTCGGGTAACATCGTTTCCAAGTAGCGGTGGAAGACGAAGCGCCGATCGAGGGAGCCCAGAAGCTGGCGTGCGAGCTGAATCGCGCGGTCTAGGCCGTCGTGATAGGTCTGCAGCGCGAAGCGGTAGTCCTGCGTGACGATGAGCGAGCGGCGTGGTGGCCCCGGGTGGTTTCGGGGATTCGAGAAGCACGCGGTGGCTTTAAGCAGCACTTCGAACTCGAACAGGACGTCGTCCTTGTTTTCGAGCGAGAGCTCGTCGAGCCAGGTCTCGCGGAGCACTCGGTGCTCGCGGTGTATCGCGCGCGTACCGCTGAGTAGCGCGCTGTAGGGATCTTCCCCGGGCGCGATCGGAAGCAGGCTTCGCCTTGGAAACGCAGTGACCACGGTATTTTTGAGGCGGGTGGAAGCTGGGGGTCAGGGCGTGAAGTTGAACGGATAGTTGGCAGAGGTCTCCATGGCCCGCGAGGACTTCGGGAACTGGATGCCCTTGATGACGCCGATCACGCAGCTAACGACGGCCGGCGACTTCAGGGTCGAGCGCTCCTGGTTCAAGTCCGCCGACTTCACCTTGCCCTCGGGATCGAGAACGAAATGGATGACCACATTACCCTGCAGGTCTTTGAGATCCTTGCGCGCGTCTTCGTAGCATTTGCGCGCTGCCTTCCGGTTGTCCATCACGAGCTTCCGGATCACGTCCATGGTGCGCGTCTCGGGACCCTTGCCGCCCGCGCCGGATGGCTCGTCGCTTGCCGGCTTGTCACTTGCTGGCTTGTCGCTTGCGCCGTCGTTCGATGCGCTCTTGGCCGTGGTCTCGCCGGCCCAGCCTTCTTCCTCGGAGGCAGGTTTATTGGCGGCAGCGGGCGCCGCCTGGGCTGGACTCGGAGCCGCGTCGCTCCCCGGAGTTGCTTCCGGCGAAGCGGCCGCCGGCGGTGGGCTGCCTCCGCAGGCGGGGGCCGATAACGCTGCAATCAAGATTGACGACCGGAATAGGCGGGCAACGCGCATGGCGGCGGATATTAGCGGTTCGCGCAGCGCTTTGCGCGCGTTTCGCTTAGCCCAGAAAAAGCGGGGCTCGGCGGCGCTGTTTCGCGATTTTGCGCGCGGACGGCGTGAAACTAGCCGGCCTTGAGAAACGGCTGCCACTCGGCGAAGGGCTCGCGCATCACCATCAAGATTTGCTTGGCCGTCGACCAGCGCGGCCGTTTGGGCTCGTTCAGCAACTTCATGCCCGCCTCGGCCGGGGTGCGGCGACCCTTTTTCAGATTGCAGCTTCGGCACGAGATCACGAGATTGGTCCAGGAGTCCTCGCCGCCGCGCGAACGGGGCAGCACGTGGTCGACGTTGAGCTCTCGGTTACCGGGACGGCGTGAGCAGTACTGGCACTGCGCCTCGTCGCGGAGCATCAGGTTGGCGCGCGTTAGCCGAACGGCGGCACGAGGAGTACGGTCGTAACGGAGTAGATGCAGCACGCGGGGGACGCGCAAGGCGCCACCGACGATCGGTAGCGCGTCGTCTACGCCTCGTACCGGAAGATTGCGCCAGACCGAAAAGTCGTACGTGTCGCCTGCGGTGTCCACGGCGTGCCCGACTCCTCCATAGAGGAGCACCAGGGCGCGCCTCGCGGTGGTCACGCTCACCGGCGCGAAGAAGCGATTTAGCAGCAGGACCGGCAGGTTCAGAACGTCCCGCCGAACCTCAGCGTTACCCTCGACAGCTCGTTCCAAAGCGTCCACGGGCTTACAGCCTAGCACAAAAAGCCAGCGTTTTTGCTGCCGCATGCTCGACCGCGCCTCGATAGTGGGCTATCTCCGGCTGGCCTTTGGCTTGGCCCGTGCGTTCTGCGCTGCGGGCAACAGGTTTGGGTCCAGGTATCGATGTTGAGATCTGCTTTAGGTTCCGTGTTGGCGTCCCGTCTCGTGGCCGTCATTGGTTCGTCGGTCATCATTTGGGGCTGCGGCGCTGCCGGCCAGTCGGAGGCCGAGTGGCCGCCAATTTCCAAACGCTGGTTCGACCGTGGTGACGCGAGCTTCCGTCAGGGCGACATCGACGACGCGGAAGCCGCGTCCGAGAACGCGCTGCGGATTACGCCAGATCGTGAGGAAGTGCGCCTGCTTGCCGGGCGCATCGCGCTCGCCAAGCTGGAATATGCACGCGCGATTCAGGTCTTGAAGGGCCTGACCTCCAACGAGGCACACTCGCTCCGGGGCCGAGCGTATTGGTACTCGGGGGACATCGATCACGCGGCGGACGAGCTGGAAAAGCTCGTCGCCGACCCCGAGGTCCACGATCCGTGGGCCACCGAGATTGCAAAGCTTGCGCGGCTGGGTTCGGGCCGGAAGCCGTTCGAGATGACTGGTGGCGAGGTCGGCGTGACGGACATGCCACGAACCGGGTCGACGGCGATGATCGTGCCCCTAGAGATCAATGGCGAGCCGGGGTTGGGCCTGATCGCGACCGGCACGGCCGAGGCAGTGGTGGACTCGAGCAGCGGCGCGCAACCCAGCTGGGTTTCGCTGCGCTTTGGTGAGCGCGTGGAAGTTCGGGATGTGCCGGCGCTGGCCAAGGACTTGTCAGGGATCTCGCGGCAAGTGAATGCGCCGATCAAGATTCTGCTGGGCGTGAACTTGCTCCGACATCTCCACCCGACTTTCGACCTGATTGGCGGGCAATTCGTGGTGCGCCGTTACGAGCCCCCGCCGCCACCCGTCGCGACCACGGTGAAGCTCAGCTACGTGCGCGGCGGTGGAATGCTATTGCGCGGTGCCTTTGGCGCGGACGCTTCGGCTGCGCAGGGCTCGCTGCTCGTCGATACTTCGATCGTGTACCCCGTTGCGCTCGACGCAGGTGGTTGGAAGAAGGCGGGCGTCGCGGCATCCTCGTTGCGCAGCGTGCCCAACGGTGGCTCGCTCAAGCAGGGTACGGTTCCGCTGCTCAAGCTCGGGGCTTTCGACATGCCTAACGTGCCCGCGCTCTCCGGTGACGAGCCCGTCAAAGAGCGCGAAGACGGTTTGGGTATCGAGCTGGACGGTTTGATCGGTTCCGGCCTGCTGGCGAACTTCCGGGTCACCTTGGCAGACGGCGGCCGCACGATGTGGCTGGAGGACATGCCGCACGAGGCCTTCGAGCCGTCAGATCTGAAGATGCCGGACGTACCGGACGACGCGCCCGACGAAGGCGATGCGCCCGATGACGACGCGGACGCTTCGATCGGCAAGGCTACCAAGCCCGGCGCGGCCAAGCCTTCTACCAAGCCGGCGGCCCCCGCCCCTGCCAAGGCGGCGGCCCCCGTAAAGGCCCTCAACAAACCATGAGTCCGACCACCCAAATCGCCGTCTACGCTGGCAGCTTCGATCCGCCAACGTTCGGTCATTTGGACTTGGTGGATCGCGCTTCGAAGCTATTTCCGCGCGTGGTGGTCGCTATCGGCGTCCACCCGACGCGCGTTCCGCTGTTCTCTTTGGAGGAACGGCTCGAGCTGATGAAGGTCATCTGCGCGCCGTTCAGTAACGTTGAGGTCGCATCGTTTCGCGGCTTGCTAGTGGACTACGGCAAGAGCATCGGCGCCCGTGTGATCGTCAGAGGTCTGCGCCAGGGTACGGATTTCGAGTACGAGTTGCAGATCGCCCACGCGAACGCAGATCTGCGGCCCGAGATAGACACCGTGTTTCTGCCCACGCGCACCAACTATGGCTTCATTTCCGCGACGCTCGTGCGCGAGATCGCGAGCTACGGCGGCGATGTCAGTCGCTACGCGCCGCTTGTCGTGTGTGCTGCGCTGACGCGCAAATTCGGCGCAGTTACGCCCTAGCGCGTCACTAGTACACGGCCTGCGGCGTGGGCATGAACAACAACACGAACATGAGCAGGCACAGCCATGCGACTGCGCGTCGCCCCTTGCCCAGCTCACCCGGCTCAAACGGCGGGTGATCGGCCCCGCCCGAGACGTAGCCGATGATGCCGGTGACCCCGAACCACATCAGCCAAAACAGCGACGTGGATAGCGCGTAACCAAGGCTCTGCGAGCTCTTGTGCAGGAGCACCGGCAGGCAAAACTTGGTCACGTTGTAGAAGAACAAGACCAAGAGTGACGTGCGTACCCAGCGCGCAAGCGCGTTTTGGCGCTCGCCGAGCAGGGCGTAGGCAATGTGCCCGCCGTCGAGCTGGCCCCAGGGCAACATGTTGATCATAGTGATGAGGAGGCCCACCCATCCGGCGTTCGCGGTCGGATGCAGCTGCACGTCTTCGCCGTCTGGAATTGGACCGACGAAGATCCGCTTCATGAGTAGGTACAGCAAGCTCTGGCCCTCTTGCCAGTAGTGCTCGGGATTCGGAGCGACTTGTGACCAGGACAGACCGAAGGCCAAGACCGGCAACGCGACGACCATGCCTGCGAGTGGCCCAGCTGCTCCGATATCGAGCAGCGCAATCCGCGAGCGAATCCGCCCGCTCATGCCGATGATCGCGCCCATCGTGCCGAAGGGGCTCAGTTTTGGCAGTGGGATGAAGAAGGGCAACGAGGCGGGCACGTTGTGGATGCGCGCAGCGATGTAATGGCCAGATTCGTGCGCGATCAGAATAGCGAGCAGGGGAACCGCGAACGGCCAACCGCGCCAGATCTCGAGCAGCCGGCGCGGATCGAGCGAATCCCCCAAGCTTGCGTCGCGTAGGGCAGCGCCGGTCCAGAATACGCTGAGCGCAGTCAGCACGAAGAGCAGCAGGTTGAGCCCGTACCTAGGCGCGCCTTCGTCGTTCAGGTCGTCGTCGTCGGCTTGAACCCGCTGGCTATCGGTCATGGGCCAGCGATTCACGGAGCTTGAGCGATAGGCGCTCGAGTTGCGGCGCAAGCTCCGCGTCCAGCACGCCGATTTCGGTCTCGATGCGCAGGTCGCCGCGGGCGCGTGTGGCGTCCGCGCGGATCTGTGCGGTGCTCGGGTCGAGCCCCAATGCCGTCAGAGAATGTTCGAGAATTTTCGCATCTTCCGGGTGCGCGACGACGGTGATGCGCCGCGCGCCGCGGGCTTCGCTTAGCGCCTGTCGGGCTAAGGCGCCGACTTGCTCCGGCGCGACGCGCAAGCTTTCGCCCAGCAAGCGCTCTGCGAGCAGTCGCGCTAAGTCAACGCTGCGACTCAACTCGCGCTCTTCACCGCGCGCTTCGTGGTGGCGGAGAGCGAGTGCGCGCGCTGCAATCTTGGCGGCCGCGTCGGCTCGGCCTTCCGCCTCGGCAAGGAGACGCAATTCAGCGGCAGCGCGCTCCGCATCAGCCACGATCTGCGCGGCGCGCTCTTGTGCGGCAGCCACTAGCCGCGTTGCACGCTCCGCGGCGTCGAGCACCTCACGTCGGACGATTTGGCCGCGCGGCAGGGTCCGGTCCTCGATTTCGAGGGAAACCGCCGTAGCGCCAGCGAGCGCTTCGGCCTTGATCACGCGACCGACGCCGAGCTTCATTTGAGCGTCCGCGCCGCCATAGCGCTTGCCAGTCTTGACAGCTCGCGCGCCAGAACCTCGGCTCGTCGTTCGCGCTCTGGGTGACCGAGCCGGCGCGCAAAGGCGCGGGCGTCCTCGTGGGGCGCGCGAAGCGGATCGAGCAGCTCAGTGTCTCGGCGACCGACCATGTAACTGAGGGCGACGAACGCGCGCTGAAAGTCCGAGCTCTCCAGGTTCGCCATGCGCTTAAACGGTTTCGACTACGACGGCGACCGCTTCGCCGCCGCCAATGCACAGCGTTGCCAGGCCGCGCCGCGCGCCTCGATCGCGGAGGGCGTACACGAGCGTGGTCAGAATTCGGGCCCCCGAGGCGCCTATCGGATGGCCGAGTGCGACCGCGCCACCGCGCACGTTCACTCGCTCCGGATCGAGCTCGGCGAGCTTGCCGCAGGCCATGGGCACGCAGGAAAAGGCCTCGTTGATCTCCCACAAGTCGATCTCCGCCGCCTTTAGGCCGAGCTTGTTGAGCGTGACCGCAATGGCGGCAGCGGGGGCAGTGGTGAACCACTCCGGCGCTTGCGCTGCGCCGCCGTAGCCGACAATGCGTGCTAGCGGCGTCAGCTTCTTCTCGCGCACGGTTCGCTCGTTCGCCAGAACTAGCGCGGCCGCGCCGTCGTTGATGCTCGAGGCGTTCGCGGCCGTGATTGTGCCTTCCTTGTCGAAGGCGGGCTTGAGCTTGGCGAATTTGCTCGGATCACCTCGGCCCGGCTCTTCGTCTTCGCTGACGGAGATAGCATCGCCCTTGCGCTGCGGAACTGGCACGCCGGCGATTTCCGAAGCAAACGCACCGCTTTGAATAGCGGCGAGCGCGCGGCGGTAGCTCTCAGTCGCGAAAGCGTCCTGCGCTTCGCGAGTGAGCCCATATTCCTTCGCGCACATCTCTCCCGCCTTACCCATGTGAAAATCGTTGTACGGGTCCCACAGGCCGTCGAAGATCATGCCGTCAATGAGCTTGCCATCGCCCATGCGGTAGCCGGTACGGGCTTCACGCAAGTAATAAGGGACGTTGGACATCGACTCCATGCCGCCGGCGACGACCACGTGCGCGTCCCCGAGCAGTACCGTTCTGGCGCCGAAAATCACGGCTTGCAGTCCCGAGCCGCAGACCTTACTCACGGTTGTCGCGGGCACGCGCTCGGACAGGCCGCTGTACATAGCCGCTTGGCGCGCTGGCGCCTGACCGATGCCGGCGGAGAGCACGTTGCCCATGAAGACTTCGCCGACGTCGTCTGGTGCGAGGCCCGAGCGTTCGACGGCCGCGCGGATTGCGACTGCGCCGAGCCGCGGCGCGGGCAAACTGCTCAGGGCGCCGAGATAAGAACCAATTGGCGTGCGCGCCGCGCCGACAATGTAAACCGACGAGCTGTCACTCATGGCGTCTCCTAGGCGGAAAGGCCGGCTTTTGCCAGATTCTTGCGCATGCGCGCGGCCGGCTCTTCGAGATTCGGGACGAACGGCGTGCCGGTGATGGCATCCACTGCCTCGATGTAACGTCGCGTGGCTTCGACTCGCACGCCGTCCGGGATAACCGGGATCGGCCCTTCTCCGCGATAGCCCTGGTCGACCAAGAAGCGCCGCACGTACTCTTTGTCGAAACTCTCCGGATCCTGGCCGGCCTCGAAACGCGACTCGTAGCTGGCGGAGTACCAAAAGCGGGATGAGTCGGGCGTGTGGATCTCGTCGATCACCACGATCTGGCCGTCGGGAGTTTTGCCGAACTCGTATTTGGTGTCGACCAAGATCAAGCCGCGCTCGGCGCACAGCCGCTGACCCTCGCGGAACAGCGCCATGGCCATATCCGCGGCGATATCGAACTCGCTCGACGGCATCCCCGAAATCTCCAGGATTTCCGCGCGAGAAGCGGAGATGTCGTGGTCACCTTTGGGTGCCTTGGTGCTCGGCGTCAGGATCGGCTGCGGAAGCCGGGCGTGCTTTTTCAGCCCCTCAGGCAGGTGATGTCCGCAGAACTCGCGCGAGCCGCGCTCGTAGTGGACCCAGATGCTGGTCGACGTCGTGCCTGTGAGGTACGCGCGGACAACCATCTCCACTGGCAGCGGCGTGCACTCTTTGGCGATGAGCACGTTCGGGTCGGGTACCGAAAGCACGTGATTGGGCACGATATGCGCGGTGTTTTCGAACCAGAACGCGGCCGCGTGATTCAGCACCTGCCCCTTCAAGGGTAGCGTGCCGAGCACGCGATCGAATGCGCTGATGCGGTCCGTTACGACGATCACCCGCCGGCCATCCGCGGTGCTGTAATTGTCGCGGACCTTTCCCTCGTACTTTTTGCCGAGGGCGGGAAAGTCGCTGCGATCGAGAGGATGCGCGAGAGCTGCTTGGATCAGAGAAACGTCCACCAAAGTGCGCAAAACCTAACACCATCTAGCGATTCTGGTAGGCGCTCTTCGTGCTGCCGTCGGCGATTGATGATAGTAGCCGAATTTGTCGTGTTTCATGAGCCGCGCGCTTCACGCATGCAAACCCTAGCCTTCGGAACCCCGCGTAAGTTACCGCGAGCGAGCACCGTGCTCGGGCGCGTGGCAGTGCTCGACATCGCGTTTGCAGGTGCTGGCAGCGGCGGAGGTTTTCCCAAGATCACCCTGCCGTTCATCGACGGTCTCGGCGAGCGGCTACGCGTCTGGGTCGACCACCACGACCACGAGGAGCACGCGAGCTACGCGAAGGACCCGCGCTTCGTGCTTTCCACGAAAGCCGAACACGGCGCGTGCCCGGAGATGATCACAGAAGAGCTCGTAGCGCGCGTCGGCGTGATAGACACCATTGTCTGCCACACTGATTTCGACGGCTTGGCCAGCGCCGCCAAGTGGATGCGAAGCGGTATCGAGTCCTACCCAGGCTGCGACGATGACGCGCGCGCGATCGATACACGCCTTGGGACGCCCAGCGCCGTGGCCAACCGCTTCGATCGTGCGCTCCGCGCCAGGCCTCGCGACGAGGGGCTTTTCGGCCTAATTGTGCGGCATTTGGCGACCGGCTTGCGCGACGAATCGTTGTGGCAGCCGATCGATCGCGCAGCAGAGGATCTAATCCCGATCGAGCGCGAAACGCGCCGCGCGGCGGAGCGTTACGTGCGCCTTCCGCCGGGCGTCGCGCTGCTCGACCTCGGTTCCGAGTTTGCGCGTGTGGATAAGACGTTGCTTCTGCTCCTCGGGCAGGAGCGCGAGCCGGTGAGCGTCGTCGTCGATCGCGACAATGTGAGCATCGCCGCACGCTTCGACAGCGGGCTCAACTTCGTGACCTTGCTCAACTTGGGCGGCGGTATGCCGACCCGCGTGTCGGTGCCGCGCACGCGGTTGGCCGAAGTATTGCGGGTCCTGGGTGTAGACGCGGCCGCAGCGGGAATACAATGATCAGAGCGTCCGCGATTACGACCTTGGGGCTTCTTTGTGCTGGTTCCCTGCTGGCGGGGCGCGCCTTGGGAGCGCCGGTCGTTGCGTTCGCTCCGCCGGGTGCCGGCCAGGGCGGGTTGGCAGTGGGTTTCGACGCTGCCGGCGCGCTTCGTGCGGCAACTTGCGGAGCGTCGGTGTGCAGTATCGAGCACGGGACCGAGGTTCTTTTTCCTGCCGAGCTGCGCGCGGCGATTCCCGGCGCACAGTTCTCGGTCGTCGGTATCGGCGCGGGGCGTCGCGCGGTCGTGGTGTCCGCTAGCGACGCGCACGCCGGGCGCGCGTGGTCCGCGGTGTTGGTCGCGCCGCTCGGCGGTGGTGCGCCAGCGCTGATTTTTTCGGGTTTCACGGGCTTTACCGCAGGCGAAGACGGTACGCGCCGCGGGAAGCGAGTCGAGATCTCGGCCCCGGACGAGAACGGCGCGCGGCGCATCGTCGTCGGCGACATCGAGGAAGATCTCTCGCTGTGCGGGCGTCCAGCAGTGCTTGCCCCCGAGCTCCTCGCGAGCTCCGATTTGAAGCTGCACCCCGCAAGGGTGCAGCGGCTCAGCGCTGATGAGCGCGAGCACGCTCGTCACGTGAGCGCGACGCGCGCGCAAGGCGCGGAAGCTCTGACAGGCTTCGGTGTGCTGCGCGCCGTCGCCGCGACCAGCGCAGTGGGCAGCCCCGGAGCGCTCACCGACGGCAACCCAGAAACCACGTGGGCGGAGAATCGCGGCGGCGCCGGGCGCGGCGAGTTCGTGCTCATGAACACACCGCCGGAATTGCCGATTTCGGGGCTGGATCTCGTGATCCGACCGGCCACTGCCAAGGTAGAGGATGGCGTCGCGCCGCGCGAATTCTGGCTCGCTTCGAATCACGATTTGGTCGAAGTCTCGATGCCGGAGGACGCGTGGAAGTTCCCTGGCGCGCACTACACCGTGAAGCTCGACCCGCCATTGCAGGGCGATTGCCTCGCGCTCGTGACAGAGAGCGCTTACGAAGAGAACCCCCGCGCGCGCGTGACGTTTGCCGAGCTCGCTGCGCGCACCGAGTTCGACGTGTCGTCGGTGCCAGCGTTGGTTGCGGCCTTGGCAGGAGGCGGCGAGCGCGCTCAGGCTGCCGAGGCAGTGCTGCGCGTCGTTGGTCAGGCGGGTTACGACGCGGTCGCGCAGGCCTTCGAGAGCTTGGACGAGGGTGGCCGTCGCGTGGCCCTTGATCTGCTCGATCAGGCGCCGTGCGAGACCAGCTTGCCCGTATATTTGACAGCGTTCTCGGGCGCGTCACAAGCGCAAGGCATTCACGCGCGCGATCACATCCGCCGCTGCGGCAAGGCGGCCGCGCCGTTTCTCGTGCAGGCCGCGCAAAAGGCGCAGGGCTCGATGCAGCTCGACCTGCTGGGTGAGCTTTTGCTCGCAGATGCTGCGCAATGTGTCGACGTGATCGTATCGATGTTGGACGTCGACTCGCGCACACGTCGCGAGCCATTGCGCGTCGCCTTGGCGCGCGCGAGCTCCGTGCCCGAAGCCAAGCCGCGCGTGCAGGCCGCGCTCTCGGATCCGAAGGCGAGCGAACGGCTGTCGCTGGAGGTGCTGCGCGCGCTGGGCGATCGTATTGCGGACTTTCAGCCACAAGCGGGCGCCGCGCTTAAGCGTCTGCAAACGCCCAACGCCAGCTTTCGCACACGCTTTCTGCTGCTCGAGCCGACGGCAGAGTTAGCCGTGCATGAGCCTGCGCTGCGCGCCAGCCTGGCACAGGCGCTAGGCACCGATCCGGACCCGCGCTTCCGCGCGCACGCTCTGTCAGTGTTGAAGGATCCGGCGGATTTTGCGCCAGAAGTGACGCGCGCCCTGAACGACCCTGACATGCGCGTGCGAGAGGCGGCGGTGCGGGCGAGCGCGGCCGTTCCAAACGTGACCCCCGCGTTGATTCAACGTTTGGGCGAAGATCCTTGGCCCCTCGTTCGTATCGCGGCGGCTGACGCGCTGGCCGAATCTCGCTCGGCTACGATGGCTGAGCCGGCGCTGGCTCGCGCACTCGACCGAGACGAGTCGCCGCACGTGCGCGCGCGTGTCGTGCTCGCTCTAGGTGCGCACCACGCCACCGCGCAGCTGCCGAAGATCCGCGAGCGTCTGGCGGACAAGGATGAGTGGCCTCTGGTTCGTGCAGCCGCTGCGCAGGCGCTCGCCGAGCTGTG
>DATCFJ010000165.1:0-5519 GCA_036509605.1 Polyangiaceae bacterium
GTTACTACCTCCTGAAAGTCCTCAGCTGGCTCGGGTTGGTATGGGAGTTGCGTACACCGTCGCCACGCGTGCTTGCGTCGAACCGAATTGCAGATGCGAACCACACGACGAGCGATACCGCTCTCGTTAGCGAAGGAAGAAGCTGAAGGATGCTCCCCCGTCGAAGCGAAGACTACCGGACCCTGATCTGGGTCGGCGTTCTGGTCCCTCTCCTGATCGCGCTTCACTACGCGCGGCCCGCGTGGAATTTGCTCTTGCTGCCGCTGAGCTGTTACTTCGCGATTTCGACCGGTGTCATCGCACACAACCACATGCATCGGCCAACGCTGACCTCCAAATGGGCCAACGAGCTATTTTCCGCGTGGATTTCCGTGGTGTACGGCTACCCGGTGTTCGCCTGGCTGCCGACGCACAATCTGAACCATCACAAGCTCGTGAATCGAAGAGGTGACGCCACGATCACCTGGCGCTACACCAATCGACACAACGTCTGGGTGGCGGCCAGCTACTTCTTCGTGTCGGCGTATTTCCAATCCGCGTGGATCAAGGACTACATCCGTGTCGCCAGACGCGACAAGCCGGCGGTGTTCCGGCGCATCGTCTCGCAATACATCGTCGTCGCGGGTGCCCACGCCGGTGCCATTGCGTTGGGCATTCATTGGTATGGCGTTCGAGGCGGGCTGACGGTTTGGGCTTGCTCGTTGGGCATCCCGGCGTTTGCGGCGCTGTGGACAATCATGTTGTTCAACTATTGCCAGCACGTCCACACGGACCCCTGGTCTTCGCACGACCACTCCCGCAACTTCGAGAGCCCGCTGCTCAACTTTTTGCTCTTCGGCAACGGCTATCACACCGTGCACCACGAACAGTCCAGCCTGCATTGGGCTGACGCCGCTCGTGCGCACGCAGAGGTCCGCCCGCTGATTGACGACCGCCTTTGCGAACGAAGCATGCTCGTGTTCTTCGTTCGCCAATACCTGCTCGCGCCATTCTGGCCGCAGCTCGGCACGGTCCAGGTCGGACGCGCGCCGTTCGACGATGTCAACGAATCGTCACGCCCAGCTCTCGCATCAGGTGCTGCAGATCCAAACCAGAGACCGGCAATGCAGGGATGATACGCCGCGCATGCTCGTGCAGCCACGCCGGCGCATTCGCCGGACTCTGAAACTCGACCTTGAACCCAAGCAGCTTGGCCCACTCGCGCTCACGAGCTGCGCCGAGCTGCTGCAGAGCTTCCAATGGCTTCCCCCGGAGGAGGCAATCCGCCATCCTGTCAACGAGGTCATGAACCTCAGTCAAACCGCCGTTCATGCTCTGCCCTCCGAAGGGGCTGGTGATATGGGCTGCGTCGCCGGCTAGCCAGACACGCTCGTCACCGAAGGCACGCGCGAGCCGACGCTCGAAGTGAGTGGCCGTGCTCCACTCCACTTGCTCCGGAAGCGCGCGCCACGACAGCCGCGCGTGCGCGAGAGCCTGTAGCTGAGCGAGGTTTGGTGTGCCTTCCAGAGCTGACACGAGCTGAAATCCCCAGCGTGCCCGCTGGTTCGGCAGCGGCATCGCAAGACTGCCGAGGCCGGTCGCGAACGCGAGCTCGAGCACCCCGCCGGTGCCGGCCTCCGGCCCTTCGAACATCGCAAACAGCTCGGTGGCTGCAACATCTAGGTTGTCCAGGCCAAGCGCGACGCGAACGCACGAATTGTAGCCATCCGCTCCGATCACAAACGCGGAATCGATTGACGACGCCTCGACGCCTTCCCACTCCTCGCAATGCGCAGGTGACCCGAGCGGTTCCCGCCTCTGGATGTGAGTCCGCACGCCTCCAGGCTCTTGCTCGAACGCCGTCGCCTGGTACGGGGTCTTGATCTCCACGTTGTTTTCGCGGAGGTCCTTCAATAGCAGCTCTTCAAACACGCCCTGTGAAATCGAGAGCGCGGGCATCGGCAAGTCCAGGCTCTTGACGAGCGCACCGTCGACCCGAAGCTCGATGCGGTCGATCGCTCGCCCCGCCGCATGCAATTGCGAGGACAACCCGTGCTCCGCGAGCAAGCGCATTGAAGACGGATGAAGAATGCTGGCGTGCCCGTGCTCGCAGCCGCGAAAGTTCCGCTCAATCAGGCTGACGTCGAGGCCTCGACGGGCCGCGCAGAGCCCCGCAAACAACCCGACCGGCCCGGCGCCAACGACCAGAAGCTGCGTCTTTTCAACAAGGCCAGTGAGGGCAGGTGTAGACGACATGAACAGCGCCCTTCGCAAGGAACGCGCCAAGGTCCAGAGCCAGAAGGGCGCGCAGAGCCACACACAGAAGCAAACCCTCGAGCGGGCAAATAGCGAGCGACATTGCTGATCGACGCAGCATCTGCGCGCAGAGCGCAGACCTTGCGTCCAGCGGGGCGCCCAGTCCCCGATCGGCACGGGTGCGAAGATTGCTAGCGGAGGGGTATGGATCCAACTCGCAAGCCGCGCGTCCTGGTCGCTTACTACTCTCGCACTGGCAACACGACGTCCGTGGCGGAAGGCCTCGGGCGCGCCTGCGAGGGAGACGTCGAGGCCATCCTTGTGTCGGTCTCGCGGCGTGGCGCGCTCGGCTACCTGTTTTCGGGATTCGAGGCCATGCTCCAGCGCGACAGCTTGATCCTGCCGCCGCAACGCAATCCGCACGATTACGACATCGTGCTGATCGGCGGTCCTATCTGGAATTCGGCGATTTCGAGCCCAGTTCGCTCGTACTTGAAGCGCTTCGCGGGCTCATTTCCAGAGCTCGGCTTCTTCGTGACGTCGGGCAGCGGCAAAGACCAGAATGCGCTCCAGCAGATGACCGACCTCTCGGGCAAGAAGCCGTTGGCGGTGCTCGGGCTGCGCGAGCGCGACCTGAAAGGGCGCTTTGCCGTCTATTTGGGCGAGTTTTGGGAAAGCGTGATCAGCACGTGGGAGGCTCGCGACAGGGTCGGAGCGCACTAGCGCTTGCGGACCGCTCGCCGCGCAGATCGTGCGCCAAAGCAGCGACGCGTTTGCACACTTTGCGTGACTCACGACGAACCCGCTAGCGATCGCACGCGGTTACGTGGAGGAACGCTCCTTGCTTTGGCTGGGTCATGCCCGCAAGACGAGTCACCAGCGAAAAGGGCCGGGAGCCCAGCCCCGCTCGGATGGTCAGTCAAGTTCGGGTCAGTCCGCCCGCAAGCGCCGGGCTCCACCGCCCGCGACGGCGACCCCTGCTATTTGTCATTCAAGGGCCGCTGCTCGGGTCGGTATTTTCTATTAAGGGCAATCAAGCACTGATCGGACGCGCAACCGATGCGGATGTGATTCTGACCGACAAATCGATATCCCGAATGCACGCTCAGCTCACGTTTGGCGCCGAGGGCGCCGTGATCGAAGATCTGAATAGTCAGGGCGGCACGTTCGTCAACGAACAGCCTGCAATCGGCCCAGTGAGGTTGAGTGACGGTGATCAGGTGCGCTTTGGCCGCGCCACACTGGTAAAGTTCTCGCTGGTCGACGCCGTCGAGGAAAACGCGATGCTGACGCTCTTCGAGCTCACCCTTCGCGATCCTCTGACGCGCATCTACAACCGGCGCTACTTCGACCGCCGGTTGCACGAGGAATTCTCCTTCGCGCGGAGGCAGAAAACAGCGCTCTCGCTGTTACTGATCGACATCGACCTCTTCAAGCGCGTCAATGACAGATATGGGCATCCGGTCGGAGACATGGTGTTAGAGCTGGTGGCCGCGAGCGTGCAAAAGGTGCTGCGCCCCGAAGATGTGCTTGCCCGTTATGGCGGCGAGGAGTTCGTCGTCATCGCTCGCGATGCATCGCTCGAGAACGCCGAAATCCTTGCCCAGCGCATTCGCCGACATATCCTGGCCCTGTCCGTGCCGATTCCGGGAACTGCGATTCGCGTCACCGCGAGCGTGGGCGTGGCGACCATGACTCCAGACACGCCTTATCCTTCGTGCGAGGAGCTGGTCGTGGCCGTGGACGAGGCCATGTATCAGGCCAAGCATCTCGGTAGAAACCGCGTTTGCCGCGCGCGTCCGCTGGCACGCAAACACTAGTCGCACGGCTGCCTAAGCCGCGCAGTTCTTGCCTGAACGCGGTCGGCGCGCGCAGGAACTGCGGGCGGCCAGCGCGTCCGCTGACTATACAGCCCGAAAGGCGGGCCATCTGACGTTTGGCACACTGGCTGCAACTAGTCTCGACGGAGGCCAACCATGCAGACCGCCCAAGATCGCTCGCTGACCGACATCCACGTGCACTTCCCTGGCGGCAAGCGGATCGAAGCCAAAGTCGGGGTTCACCATATCGTCACCGATCAAACGCTGGCGCATGGCGGGGACGACAGCGCGCCCGAACCGTTCGAGCTGTTCTTGGCTTCGCTGGCCACGTGCGCTGGCTTGTATGTAATCGGGTATTGCAAGTCGCGTGGCATCCGAACCGAGGCGCTCGAATTGGTCCAACACCACCAATTCGACAGCGCCGGCCATCTGCTGCGCGTCGAGCTCGAGATTCTTCTACCGGCGTCGTTTCCCGACAAAGATCGCGTGGGCGTAGTGCGAGCGGCGCAGAGCTGCAAGGTCAAGAAAACGCTTTTTAGTCCTCCTGAGATCGTCGTCAACGCGCGCTCGCTGCCGAACGACAGCGCGGTTTCCGTCACCGTCTGAGACTCGAACGGCAAGAACATGAGCTCCGCGGTAACAGTCGTGAGCAGCCGTCCGAGTGAGCGCCGCAAACTACGGAAAGCGCATCGACAGCGCGTGCACGCCGGCTTCGCGATGATCGGCGATGATCAAGCCGCTGGCCTTGAACAGGGACAACATGCGCGTGTTGCCGCCGAGCACGTCGGCCGTAAAGCCCAGGAGCCCTTGCTGACGCGCCAAGCTCACCAAGCGCGAAAACAAAGCTGTGCCAAGCCCTCGGCCTTGCCACTCGTCTCGCACGACGAGCGCTACCTCGGCGTAGCGTGTCTCCGGATTAACGTCATAGCGCGCCACGGCTAGCAGCTCTTCGACGTCTTGGTTGCTGGTAGCGACGAGCGCCGCGTTCTCTGCATCACTGAACTCCGAGAAACGCGCGATCTCTTGGTGCGGGTAGCTGCGCTTGTGACCGAGAAAGCGCTGATACGTGCTGTCGTCCGACAACCGGTAGAACAAGTCCTGCAACACACGCTCGTCAGTGACGCGCAGCGGACGGATGTGCACGACGTCCCCAGCCGGCAGTGTGATGGTCTCCGGACGCGCGCGAGAGAACAGCTTGGGCTCTCGCTGCTCGAGGAAAACATAGCTCTTGCGCTTTGCCTGCGCGAGCAGCTCCGCTCGGTGATCGGGGTGCGCGATGTCGATGAGCGCCATGGCGCGCTCGCGGATGCTCTTACCCCACAGGTCGGCGACGCCGAATTCGGTGACAACGTAGTGTACGTCTCCGCGGCTCGTCACGACGCCGGCTCCGGCCTCGAAGACGCATTGAATTCGGCTTATTTCTCCATTGCGAGCGGTCGACGGGAGCGCGATCACCGGCTTTCC
>DATCFJ010000166.1:0-12901 GCA_036509605.1 Polyangiaceae bacterium
GCCGAAACGAACATCACGGTGGACGACGAACGCCGCGTGTATCGTCTGGCAACTCACCAGTTCCCCGATGTCGCTCCGACGCCCGGCTACCGGCTACTGCAAAGCTTCGCGCAAGACCCAGTTCCGCGCTGGGTTTTTAGGCTGGGCTCGCACACGCTGGAACGCACGATAGCGCTGGCGCGCGGTCGCAACGCGATGATCATTAGCTATACCTGGCGGGGCAAGGTGCCGGCGCGTCTGAGCATGCGGCCGCTCATGCCACTGCGCCCCGTCGATCGCCTGATGGTCGAGCACGGCGCCATGAATCAAGTGGTGATGCTGCGTGGCGGGTCGGTCGAAGTGCAGCCGATCGCCGAGCTGCCGCCGGTCGCTTTTCGCCATGACGGCGTGTTCATGGGCTCGCCGGATTGGTGGCGTCGCTTCGAGTACCTGGAAGATCGCCGTCTCGGCAATGCATTCCAAGAGGACATGTGGACGCCGGGTGTGTTCGAGCTGCACCTTGAACCGTACCGCACTGCGTACTTGGTGACCGCTGTCGGCGCGCTGCCTCCCGAGTCGCCTGCAGACCTGTTGGCCGAGACGCGCGAGGCGCTGCTCGGCCAAGATCCCGGACCGTCGCGCTCGCAGCACGTTCGAAAATTGTTCGTCGCCGCGGAGCAATTCTGCGCCGACGCCGTGCCCCACCCGGTGATCCTCGCTGGCTATCCATGGCACGCGGTGTACACGCGCGATCTGGTGATGTCGGTGGTCGGCTTGCACCTGGTACGAGGGCGTATCGATCTCGCACGGCGCGCACTGCACACGGTGCTGTCCGAGCTGCGCTTCGGGCTGCTCCCGGAAACTCTGCTGATTCCTGGCATAAAACGCGCAAAACCGGTGCCCGACGTGACCCTTTTGTTGTTCGAGGTAGCCCGTGAGCTGCGTGAGCGCCTGCCCGCCAGCGACCCCTTGCTGAGGGACGAGCTGTATCCGGCCTTGGTACGCGCGTTTCTGCGTGTCCGCTCGCGTCGCAAGCAATTCGTCTGGTTGTCGGCGGATGGTTTGGTCGCCAATGGCGCGAGCAGCGTCGCGCTCACCTGGATGGACGCGCATGTCGGACCAGAGCCGGTGACTCCGCGTCGCGGCATCGCCATTGAGCTGCAGGCGATGTGGAGTAAGGGCACCGAAACCCTGGGACGCTTGGCTCGTGAGTATGGGCACGAGCGCTTAGCAGAGCTCGCGGAGCTTGCCACGCTTCGCGCTCGCGCCGCGTTCCGCGCGCGGTTCTGGTGTCACGAAACCGACTACCCGTACGACGTCGTCAGTGAAGCGCGCGACACCGCGGAAGCCTGGGCAGATCCTAGCGTGCGTCCCAACGCGTTGATCGCCTTGGCGATTGACCCCGAGCTTTTCGAGCCTTGGCAGGCGCGTCGCATCTTGGATCGCGTGCAGAGTGACTTGCTGACGCCGCACGGAATTCGCAGCCTTTCGCCGAACGACAACCGCTACATTGGCAACTTCTCCGGCTCCAGCGAAGAACGCGAGCTCGCCTATCACCAAGGCAGCGCTTGGGCGTTCTTGCTCGGCTTCTACGTGCGCGCGGCGTTGCACTTCGCGCCCGAGGACAGCGATTTACCGGGCGAGCTGCGCTTGCTGATCGAAGGCGCCACCGAGGGCAACTCGCTGCTCGGGCAGATCTCCCAGATCGCGGATGGCGAGAGCCCGTATCGCTCTCGCGGCTGCCCGGCTCAAGCTGCCAGCGTGGCCGAGGTGCTGCGCGCGTTGGTCTTGGATCTGCGTCAGTAGCCGGCGCGAGCAGGAGGTTCACGCTTGACCGCAGTCGGTGTCTTCGCGCGCGTGTCGCGTATATTGGCGCCGCCTGGCGGCCATGGACGACTCGCGCTGCGCGCTAAAACTTCACATCTGCGCTTGCCAGGAACGAGCGGCCATTCTGCTCGATGCTGCGTTGCGTGAACTCGTTGCTCACCGGCACGCTGTAACGCCAGTCCAGGGCGTTATATATGCCGAAGGCGTAGTGCACGCCGTAGTGCGGCTCGTCGCCACTGAGCACGATATCCCACAGCACCGAACCCGCTGTCTTACCCTGTGTATTGGGGTCGCTTTTGCGCTCGTAGCGATCGTAGCGCGGGCCCTCGATGTTGATCCGTGAGCCAGCGCTCAGCGCGCGGTTGATGATTGGAATGACGGCTTTCAGCGACGCCATCTGCACCGGGGAATTCTCGACGGAACGCTTGTCGGCTGCGGTCGTCAGCGAAGCGAGATCCGAAAAGCCGTCGCTGGCCAGGAAGTGCGCGACGGACACGCCGTAGCTGACGGCGAACATGGCGCCCTGGCGAAATTCACGGCGCAGCCCGACTTCGCCACCGAGCACGAGCAACGGCGAGCTCTCGTTCTGATAGTGCAGCGGGTCGTTCTGTGTACCGCTGCCCAGCGTGGAAATCAGGTGCGCTGCGTAGTTGCCGTAGGCAGCTGCGGTCCCGACGAGGCTGGCCGAAAAGCGGTGCGCGTGTTCGACCTCGACCGAGTACATCGACTCGGGGTCGAGGTTCGGGCTCGGGATCTGGGTGTTGCCGCCATCGTTGTAGTGCAGCTCGTAGATGCTGGGCGCGCGAAAGGCCTTGCCCGCGATGATCTTGGTATTCCCGGCTGAATACGGCTTCAGAATCAGCGCGACGCGTGGGTTCAACGAAAACCCGAAGGTCGAGTAGGCGTCGAGACGGGTGCCCAGTGATAGGTGCGCGCGCGAGCTCAGCGTTGCGTCGGCGAGCGCGTACAGGGCGCCGACTTGGAAGGGACGACCTTGCTTGCCAGTGTCGTCCAAGCGGATGCCGTTGTCGTCCTGAACCCGCTGCTCGACCTGATAGTGGAGCTGCCCTTCGCCTCCAAAAGTCAAACGCAAGCGCGGGATGGGCGTGAGCTGGACACGCTGTTCGAGGCCGACCCAAGAGCCGTGATAGGTATCGATCTCGAGCCCCCCAAGGGCCGGATCGCGCGGGTATGCGCCGCGGAACGTGTAATGGTTCCAATGCAGACGGGTTAGCACGCTAACGGTGTCGGATACGTGTGGCTCAGCGCGCAGCTCGACGAAGTCGCGGGTATCGGTTTGCATGGTACGCGCATCACCGAACAGCGTGTCGTACTCGGCGGTTGGCAAGTGCTTCTGGTAGCTGTGCGCGGACCATTGTGCCGACAGGAACTTCCAGTACACGCGGCCGCGAAAGGTCTCCGAAGCGAAGCCGTCGACCTTTCGTGCGACGCCGAGGACGTCGGCGGGCGTCGCCGCGGCGTACTCGGGAAACCGGAAATCGCGCCCGTTTCCGCGGGCAATTGCCACGGACGCCCAGCCGCCGGCGTCTTTGCCGAGCTGCATATCGCCTCGCACGCGGGCGCGCGCGACACCGTTCTGATTGGTTGAGATACCGGCAGATACTCCAGGCGGCGCGTCCGAGCGGCTGACCACGTTGATCACGCCGGACAAAGCGTTGGTGCCGTACAGCACCGAGCCCGGGCCGCGCACCACTTCGATGCGTTCGACGTCCCCTAGATCCGTCAGAGCGTCGTAGCCGACGTACGAGGATCCGATCCAATCATCGTTCATCGGTTGACCGTCGTAGGTCACGAGGATGCGATTGCCGTAGCTGCCGAGGCGGCCAATGCCGCGCATCCCGAGCGTAACGTAGCTGCGGTCGTCCGACAGGTATACGCCGGGTACGCCGCGGACGCCCTCGGCGATCGTCGGCGCGGCAAACGCGGACAGCTCTCTCTGAGGCACGAGCGTAACGGAGCTCGGCGCGTCCTCCACTTGCTCGATGCTGCGCGAGGCCGCGACGACCTCGTCTGATTCGACGAGCACAGAGAAGACGCGTGCCTGCTCTTCGCCGTTCGGTTTGACGTTGATGTGCATCTCTTCGCTGCGAAAACCCTTCAGCGAAAGGCGGACCTGGTGCGGCCCTGCCGGCAGACTGAGGATCGCCGGCGTAAAACCGCTTGCTCTGCCGTCGATTTCGACCAAAGCCCCGGGCTCATCCGTGCCAATCACTGCGGTGCCCACGATCGGGTCGAGGTGAGCTTTGAGCAGCGTGCGTTCGTGGGCTTGCACCAGGAACGGGATCTCAACGCCGCGAAATCCAGCTCGCGACAGGCTTGCGACATAGCTGCCCACGGGCAACACCAAACCGCACGGCACTGCGCAGCCGGTTGCACCGGGTTGGTCCTTGATGGTTACTATTGCGCCGGGCTCTGCCTCGAGCTGCACGCTACCTAGGATCGGCTTGAGCTCTAGCGTTAGCGACAGCTCTTGGCCTGCGCTTGTCGTCGGGATCTCCACTTGCGCCGGCTCGTAGCCGGCGTGTTCGGCGAGCAACGTATATTTTCTGGGCGCTAGCCCCAGCACTTGCGGGCTCAAGCCGCGCGCCCCAAGATCGCGGCGGTCGATGTACAGCGTGGCGCCGGGCGGACTGGTGGCTATGCGAAGCACCGTGACGAACTGCTTGATCTGACCGACTGCGCTTTCGATCTTGGCGCGAGTGCCTGCGTTGGTTTCGCCGTCGAGCGCGAGCGAATAATAGCGGAACGCCTCCGGATAGGACTTCAGCTGCTCGTAGCTGCGGGCGATGTTGAACACCACGTTCTTGTTTTGAACCAAGCGGTTCGACGTCAAGAAGTGCTCGAGCGCCCCTCGGTAGTCAGCGCGCTGATAGGACTCGGCGCCGAGCGAGAACTCGAGCTCCGCTTGATCGGCCAGGTCGTCTGCTCGAGCCTGGGGAGCCATGAGTAGCGCCGCTAGCACGAGCGCGGTTCGAGCCAGTCGGCGATGCACCCCCGCCATGCTAGTCGGACAGTCGCGAATCTCTCAACGTTGCATGAAGATGTCGCTCAGCGGCTTGGCGCTGACGCTCGGAGCCAGCACGGTCCTGGGCTTTTTTGGCCCTGCGGGGAGCCCGGCCGGAGCCAGGTGATCCGGGACCAACTCGGCCTGCAAGCGCACGTCCTTCGTGGAGCCGCCCTGCACGATGGTGTAGGGAAGGAGACCGGCCTTGCGCACCGTGAACGTGCGCGGGCTTTCGGCAACGTCACCCGCATCGAGGCTGAGCTGTATTGGCGTTGAGCCGAGCAGCTGCTGGCCCTCGTAAACCTGAGCGCCGCTCGGGCTCGAGTCGATCAGCAGAGCGAAGGTTTGATGAACCGGCGCTGTGGAAAGCGCGCTGCTCGCAGGCGTCGGGGCTGCCGGCGTCAGCGGTGCGATTGGGAGCGCGGCCTCGGGAGCGCGCCGACCTGAGCTGAGCGACCACAGCAGCGCCCCGAGCGCGGCGACCAGCGCCACGGTGAGGACGACTCGCGTTCGCTTGGAGCCGTCGCCTCCGTCGGTCGTGGATGCAGGCGCAGCGCTGCGCTTTGACTGCTCGGCTTCGGCCTTGGTGATGACGCGCTCGCCGGACTGCGTGAGTACGGCGCTGGCCAAAGTGCCTGCGCTCACGTCCGGCGTGGAAAGCGTCGCATTGTCGCGCAGCGCGGCCACGCTCATCAGCATCGGCGATGAGCGAATGGTTTTATCGCTGAGCGGAGACGGTAGGCTGCTTTCCGGGCGCCCGCTGAATGTGGCTAGCAACGGAATCAGCTCACGCGCAGCCTGGAAACGCCGCGCCGGGTCCTTCTCGAGGCATTTGAGCACGACTGCTTCCAGCTCGACCGGCACTTCCGCTCGCTTCAAGCGCAGCGCGGCGGGCGGATCGGCTGCGATCGACGCGCACACGCCTGGCAGAGTCGTGCCCTCGAACGCTGGCGAGCCCGACAAGAGCTCGTGCAAGATCAACCCGAGCGACCAAATGTCCGTGCGAAAGTCGACCTTCTTCGCGTCGCGCACCTGCTCCGGCGACATATAGAACGGCGTGCCGAGCACGCTGCGCGTCTCGGTCAAGCTGCCCGTGATTGGCTCTTGTGCGCTCTGCGTATTCTTCGAGATCCCGAAATCCAGCACCTTTACCAGCGCCGAACCGTCGCTGCGCTGCGTGAGGAACAGGTTCGAAGGCTTCAGGTCACGGTGCACGATCCCTTGCTCATGAGCGCACGCGATGGCCTCCGCAGCCTGACGGACACACTCCGCCGCCAGGTCCACGGCGAGCGGTCCGCCACGCGCCAGCGCGAGGGCCAGATCTTGGCCTCGGAGGAGCTCCATGACCATGAACGGTGCACCGCTTTCCAGCGTACCCACGTCGTAGACGCGCACGACGTGGTCCGAGACCAACGCGGCGGTGGCGCGCCCCTCACGCAGAAAGCGTTCTCGTGCCTCGTCGCGCCGTGCGTCGTCGTCCTCGACGGTGAGCACTTTGATTGCGACCCTTTGCCCGAGCTCGACGTGCGTTGCGCTGAACACTTTGCCCATGCCGCCCGTACCAATGATGGAGTCCAAGCGGTACTTGCCCGCAATGACGTCGCCGACCGAGGGCGAGGCGCCTGGCTCTGCATTGAGGAGGTAGTGGCTCATGTCTCGATTCAGCTCGTAGCGGGTTACTTCCGATCCTGAAATGTAGCGTGGATGCCCCGCCCCCGGGAAGGCTGCCACGAGGAAAGCCCCGGTCCAGGTGCGCGGCCGAGCGCGTACGCTTATACTGCATGTGCGCATGGCATCTCGGGATACGACCCCGCTCGGCTACCGCCGAATCGTGATTTTGCTGGTCTCGCTGGTCGTCGTTCCGTCGTCACTGCTCCTTACATCGGGCGTTGTGCTGCTTTTTCTGGGTGAAGCGCGGCTCAACTTATTGATGGGTATTTTGGTGATGGCGCTCAGCGGCGCGGCGGTCACGGGCGTGGTGCTGGTGTGGGTCTTCGTGCGCCGCGAGGCAAATCTGTCTCTGCTGCAGAGCGACTTCGTGTCAAAGGTTTCGCACGAGCTGCGCACCCCGCTGACCTCAATCCGGCTGTTCACCGAGACGCTCGAGCTGCGGCGTGGTGACGGCGCGGCCGAGCAGAAGTGCATTGAAGGCTTGGCGCGCGAAAGCACGCGCTTGCAAGAGCTGATCGATCGCCTGCTCGACTGGGGACGCATGGAAAGTGGGCGGCGCGAATTCACGTTCCGCGAAACGGACCTGAAGTCCGTGATCTCGACCGCACTCGAGGCGTTCGAGACCGTGCGCCAGCGGCGCTCGGTCGACCTCCGGGTGACCTTTCCGCCTGAGTCGCTGCTCATCAGTGCCGACCGTGGCGCGGTCTCTGACGCACTGTTCAACCTGTTGACCAACGCCGACAAGTACGGCGGCGACCCAGTGAAGATTGAAGTGTTCGTCACCTTCGACGAGCGTGAAGCGCGCCTCACCGTGCGAGACAACGGCGCTGGCATCCCGGTCGCGGAGCACAAGCGAATTTTTCAAAAGTTTTACCGGTTGGACGATCGCCTGTCGCGCGAGCGCGAAGGCTCGGGGCTCGGCCTGGCCATCGTCAAGGCCGTGATGAAGGCGCATCGCGGGCGAGTCGAGCTCGTGAGCCATCCTGGCAAGGGCAGTGAGTTCTCGCTCGTCTTGCCGGTCGTCAAGCATTAGGTTCCCGAGCGACAATGGCTGGTAGCGGCAAACGGCACATCTTGGTCGTCGAGGACGACCCTAGCATCACGCTCGGCTTGCACATGAATCTGGAAGCCGAGGGCTACGAAGTCAGCATCGCCGTCGACGGCGAGGACGGCCTAGCGCGCGCCGTCGCCGACAGTGTCGATCTCGTCATCTTGGATGTCATGCTGCCCAAGATGAACGGTTTCGAAGTGGTGAAAGCCATCCGCAATCAGGGCAACCACGTACCGGTCGTCATGCTCAGCGCGCGCGGTGCAGAGATGGACAAGGTCATGGGCCTCGAGCTCGGCGCGGAGGATTACATCACCAAGCCCTTCAGCTTGGCCGAGCTTTTGGCGCGCGTGAAAGCCGTGCTGCGCCGTGACGGCATCGCTCGTCAGGCGCCGGAACGCGTCGTGCGCGCGGGGGATTTGCAGATCGACTCAGCCATGCGCCAAGTAGAGCGGGCAGGGGAGCTGATCGCATTGACGGCCACCGAGTTCGACGTGCTCTGGTGCTTGGTCGAAGCCTCTGCGCGCGTGCTCACCCGGGACGACATCCTGACTCGTGTCTGGGGCCCGGGGCACCACGGCACACTGCGCACCATCGACAACTTTCTGCTGCAGCTCCGCACCAAGCTAGAGAAGGACCCGGCAGAGCCCGAGCACCTCCTCACCGTGCGCGGCGTCGGCTACCGTTTCAAGAGGTAGCGCAGAGCTACGGGCGCACGCTCATTTGAGCGGCTTTCTTAGTATGATCGATGATGCGGCGCGCGACGCTGACGTCCACGAGCAAGCCCTCGAAGCGTTCCAGGTTCGGGGACCTCCCAGCTTCGAGCGCGTCACACACCGCGTCTGCAATCATCACCAGGCGCACGTGTGGAACTCCGATGGCCTTGGGGTCATGGTGGGCGGCGCAAGCGTCCACGATTTCGGTGGGCAGCTTCCAGGCCATGGCCACTTCAGCACCCGCCGCGGCGTGGTAGCGCTGCACGAGCTCAGGGACGAGCTTCGGGTTTTCGGGTCGCGGCAGGCTGTCCAAGATGCGGTAGATGCGCGCCTCGCCGATGTCGTGGAGCAGGCCGCTCATGTAGTCGTACTCGGTCGTGAGCTCGAGCTCGCGCGCAGCAGTGCGCGCCGCTACGGCGGCCACCACGCTGCGCTTGAACGACTTCTGAACCTGTATTTGATATTTCTTGAGACCGCCTGAAGACGCCGCATAAACCACTTGAAAGAGCAGGTCGCGCGTGTTCGCCAAGCCCAAACGCACGATCGCTGATTGCGTCGAGGAGGTCAGCAAACCGCGCCAGTACGCGACACTGTTGGCCACGGACATGAAGCGCGCTGCGATCGGCGGATCGGTGTCTACCAGCTCGGCTAAGTCATTGATGCGCGCGTCGGGATCGTTGGCCAGGCGCAGCGCGGATTCGGCGACTTGCGGTAATACCGGCAGTGCAGCGCGTCCTGTTCGCAAACGTTTCACCAGCTCGCGCTCGGTCTCGGACATCTCCGGTGTCGGCTCGGTCGTGACCAACACGGGCACGACCGGCTCCGCCGCGGCTTCCCCGGCGGGCGCTTGACTGGGCATGAACTCGAGGAAGCTGCTGCTCATCCCGACCGCCTCTCCCAGCCAATCAGGATCGGTGGCTCAGGCGCGCTAGGCAGCGAGATTCGCGGAGGGTGCAGCGATTCTTTGCCCTCGAGCTCGGGCAGCGTTTCACCCGGGGAAACCATGACGACGCGGTTTCTGCCGCCGCGCTTGGCGGCATACAGCGCGAGATCCGCGCGGTGCACCAATTCTTGCGGTGTTTCCTCGAGCTGCCGAGGATCGAACACGGTGGTGCCGATGCTGATCGTGACTCGGCTCGGCCCAGGCGCGGGCGGAACCATTTCTTCCACTGCTTGACGCAGGCGTTCCGCGACCAAGCGCGCCGACTCGGGGCCCGCGCCGGCCACGATGGCTACGAATTCTTCACCGCCGTATCGACCGATGATGTCACCGGGACGGAGACCATTCTTGATTACGTTGGCGACGGCGATCAGTACGCGGTCCCCGCTGTCGTGACCGAAGCGGTCGTTGACTTGCTTGAAGTGATCGAGGTCCAGAAACAAAACGCCGAACCGCTCGCGGGACTGACAGCGTTGGCGCACCGTCGACTCGAGCGAACGGCGATTGAGCACGTTGGTCAGCGGGTCGATCTGCGCGTCGCGACGCAAGCTGTCTCGCTCGTCGCGTAAGCGCTCTAGGGCGTCATAAAAGCGCTTGTTCCTGAGCTGAACGCGAATTCGAGCGCGCAGCTCGACTTCGCGAATCGGGTGCGACATGAAGTCGTCCGCGCCGGCGAGCAGGCCGCGCGCGACGCTGTGCTCCTCGCCGTCGTCGCCCATGAGTAGCACGGGGTAGTGGCGACGCGGGTCGCTGGCGCGCAGCTCGCCGCACAGCTCGAGACCGCTACTGCTCGGCAGCTCCACGGCCATCAAGATCAAATCGGGCTCGTACTCAGAAGTGAGTCGCAGGACCTCGTCGCCGTCGGCGAGGTAGACCGCCTCGTAGCCCTCCGACTCGAGCATCCTGCGCACGAGCGCGCGCCTGGTGTCGTCCGGGTCTACGACCAGGATGCGGCCGGCACGTTCCGCAATGGGCGGATTGGTCGAAAGCCGCAGCAGGTCAGGTGTCGGGTATGGGAGCATTTCTGATTTTGGCCCACTGTCTCGCCTACCTATAAACGGTCTGCGGAGCTGCGGCCTAAGTGCACGCTGTCGTTACTGGATTTGGGGGCCTGTGCCCCCGAACTTCTGCCCTGAAGATTGCCGACGATCGACCGTTCAAGCCCGAAGGACTGATGTTTTGGAAGAAAGCGCCCGCGACAGCGACTGCGACTCGAGAACCTTCGCCCGTGCCGGGCAATGGCAACGGCAGTGGCGAAGACGCTGCGCTCGACGCGCTCGCGAGCTTACTGAAGACGTTCGGCGACAACGCTTTCGACACTGATAACGTCACGGCACTCGAGACACGCTCCGAGTGTGACGGCTGGGCGCAGCGCATCACCATGGGCGGTGGCAAGAGCGGCGAGGGCGAGGAGGGCAAGGGTGCCACGGTCTTCAAACGCGACTTCCCCGGCGTCCGGCGTTATTTCACCGCGCAACGTTTGCACGAACGAGAGTTCGTCGGGCGAAGCCTGGGCAACCTGCGTCAGGCTGTGCATGCCTTCGCACGCTGTTTGACGACCACGGTTGGCGAAGATCGCGCCGCAGACGAGCGTGTGGGGTCGCAACTCGGTAAATTGATCGGTGCATTTCAATCCAACGATTCGACTGCGATTCGCTACGAGGCCGAGAGCGTCGTCGCGGTCGTGCAAGAGGTCATGGCCAAGCGTTCCGAGAGCCAGAAACGCATGCTCGGCGAGCTCAGCCAAAAGATCAGCGAGCTGCGCGAAGAGCTGCAAGAAGTTCGCGAAAAGGCAGCGCTGGACCCACTGACGCAGCTATTTAATCGCGCTGCGCTAGATGCGCACTTGGACCGCGTCGCCGATCTCGCTTTCTTGCTCAGCTCGAGCCCGTGCATCTTGATGATCGATATCGATCACTTCAAACGCATCAACGACACCTACGGGCACCCGGCTGGCGACGACGTATTGCGTCGAGTCGCCGACGCGCTGGTGCGGAATTTCCTGCGTCGCGAAGACTTCGTGGCTCGCTACGGCGGTGAAGAATTCGTGGTCGTGATTCCCGACTCCACACTGCACAACGCAGAGCTGCGCGCGGAGCGCGTGCTGCAATCGATCTCCGAGCTCGAAATCTCGACCGACAAGGGCAAAGTCCAAGTCACCGTGTCGATCGGCCTATCCTCGCTCTCCTCCGGCGACACCGGCAAGAGCTGGCTCGCCCGCGCCGACGCCGCCCTCTACGAAGCCAAAGGCTCCGGCCGCAACTGCGTCCGAGTCGCGCGCGAAACGGGCAGCGCAGTGGTCAGCGTTGCGCCCCCGAGATCGATGTCGCCAGGGCCACGCTCGTTCCCGATTCGCTCCGGCTCCTGAAATTTTATTGATGGTCACGCGGCGCCCCCAGGCCGGCCCAGCCTTCGGCGTCGCAGGGCGTGACCGCGCATCGGAAGCGTTTACGCGGGTCTGCTCTGGTCTCCCGTAGGATAATTTCTTGCCTAGCGGCTCGTAGATCCGCTTGGCCGCTCGCGCTGCGTGTCGAGATCGCACGCGCCTGTGCACCCCTTCGGGTATCTCGAAGCGAGTCGGTCAGTTCTTGTAGGCCTAGTCTCGATCGCGGATCGTGATCTGACGCGCTTCGTGATCCCCGACGGGGGAGTCTCCCAAGACTTCCAGCTCGTTTTGGTTCCGGGCAGGCTGCGCATGGCGCCTTCGAAAGAGGCTGCGCATGGCGTCCTAAGGAGAGTTCTGCAGAAGGAGCCTGCCCAGCGAGAAAGTGGATTTGGAGAGGGACGGAGCGGAACTCAATGCCCGTGCCCGTGGCCACCCGGTCCATGTCCATGTCCACCATGTTCATCGTCCTTCGGCGCGACGAAATCCGGGGGCTTGCTGGCGCCTTCACCCCAGAAGAACTTCTCGAGCTCGGTCATCCAGACACGCTGACCTTGCTCGCTCGTTACGTCCAGGCGGTACTCGTTGATGAGCATCTTGGAGTGCTCGAGCCACTGGCGCCACGCGGTCTTGGAGACGGTGTCGAACACCTTCTGGCCGAGCTCGCCTTTGAACGGGGGTTTCTCGAGGCCTTCCGACTCTTGGCCGAGCTTGACGCACTGAACGGTTCGCGACATGTGGCGCGCAATCTCGCTGTGCAATGAGCGGCCGTCAACCCGGATTGGCGTTCTTCGGATAGGGCTGCTCGACGGTAACCAGGAACGGCACACCCGCGCGGTAAAAGCGGCCGCTGATTTCGGGACTTTGCCGCGCACGTGCCGCGAGCACGACGCCGACCACGGTTGCGACTGAGGTCGCCTTTTGGCCGGCGGCCTCAGTCAGCACGTCGCCGTCTTGGACGCCGATCCCGAGCGCCGAAACCCCGCGCAAGAGTAGCCCAGCGGGGTGATATGCGTTGGCTTTCACAGAGACGGCTTGCGGCATGGCGCGGCGTTCGGCCAACGCCAACACCTGCGCTGCGCTGACGCGAATGCGATGCGCGTCAGACGCGCGATAGATGCGCGCGGCGGCTCGACGCTCGCTTCGCTCTTGATGCACCGCGGCTTGGAGAACGGGCGTTTCGCTCAGGATCGCCTCTTCGTCGCGCGGCTGATCGCCGCTCATCGCGCGATAAGCGTCGTCCACTGGCGCGAACGTCGCCAGCAGATGGAGCGCGATGCCGTCCGCCAGATGGTCGGCGTAGGCACGTCCC
>DATCFJ010000167.1:0-4563 GCA_036509605.1 Polyangiaceae bacterium
AGACGTTCTTGGATGTGCTGCCCCAGTTTGGTTTGCGCGGCAAAGTGGTCTTGCCGCTCGCGACGGGCGGGTCCATCGCTCACGTGCTGGCGATCGACTACGCCCTGCGGCCGGTGCTGAGCTCTCTCGACCCGCTACATGTGGTCAATGGCTTGTTCGTGCTCGACAAGCAAATAACCGTGCTCGAGGGCGGCAGCGTGCAGCTCGAGCCGGACGTGGATGAGCGCTTGGGCAGCGTGCTCGATCAATTCTTGCGTGGCCTAGAGCGCGTGCAGAGCTCGGGCATCTGAGCGGCTAGAAAGCCACCGGTGGCGGCAGTGACATGCCGCCATTCTCGCGACGAGCCCGCTTCCTCTCGTACATTTCTGCGTCCGCGCGATCCAGTAGCTGCTCGATGCTCTCTGCCTGGTCGGGCCGAAAGAATGCCGCGCCGATGCTGAGCGACAATCGGAACGGGCGCACGCCGGACAGGTTTTGCTCGGCGATCGCCCCCTGAGCGCGGGAACGCAGGGCCGGGAGCCCGCTGTCCTCGAAGCCCAGCGCGAAGAGCCAGAGCGTGCGCTTTGCGCGGAGCAGCGAGGCCATGGGTCTGGAGGGGGAGGTGGGTACGTATCAGGCGCTCCCCCTGGCAGCGCACTGGCAGCGCACTGGCAGTATCGCCTGGGTATCGGTGCCTTTCCAGTTTATCCCGCGCTATTTCGCGGACTTCTTTGGAGCCGCCTACGGCTTCCCGAAGCGAGTCGACCGGGCGGTTCCCGCCAGGCTTCGACCGTCATAATTCTGGCGGCCGGGCATCAAGTGACGCCGCTGACGGCCGCTAGAAGACATGATGCACGCGGGGCGCTCTCATTCCCGTACGATTCTCGTCATCGATGACAACGCCGTGGTCTTGGAGATGACCCGGTCGACGCTCGAGACGGCCGGGTTCCGCGTGCTCACCCGCGACCGCACCGTTGGCGCGATTGGCATCATTTTAGAAGAGCGCCCGGACTTGGTGCTGCTCGACGTCAATATGCCCAATTTATCGGGCGATTCGCTGGCCGACATTTTGTCGCGTGCGCACTCCACTCGGGGCACCGTGGTCGTGCTGCACTCGAGCTTGCCCGCCAACACGTTGCGCATGAAGGCGCTGGCCACAGGCGCACAAGGCTTCATCCAAAAGACCAGCGTTCAGGCGGAGTTGGTCCGGCAAGTGCGCGCATTCCTGCAGGCGGATTCGCGAGGAGCAGCGCGGGCCGCGACCGCCATTACGGACGACGCGGGTCATTCGAGCGCGCGCATTCGAGCGGCGTTGGAGGTCGAAGGCCCCGCCTCCGGGCCCCCGAGTAGCGGCTCGTTTCGGCTTGCGCCGTCGTCCCGACCGTCACAGCAGCCACTCAGCGCGAGCGCGCCGCCGCCGCGTCATGACAGCGGCACGCTGCGCCTTCAGCTGCCGACCGCGCTGTTCTTGGATGACGATCTCTCGGTGCTCACCGGATATCGCCGTGCCTTGAGCAGCGACGAAGTGCTCGGCGAGTATTCGACTTCGGGCGACCAAGCGCTGCGCCGGATCACGGCTCCGGAACCGCCCGACGTCGTGGTCACTGATTTGGTGATGCCGGGCCTGAGCGGCATGGACCTGTATCGACGCGCGCTGGACCTCGACCCGACCTGGAAGCATCGCTTCGTGTTCGTTACTGGTGCCGGCTCGCTCAGCCACGTCGCCGAGTTCCTGCGTCGTGTGGGCGGGCGCGCCTTGGATAAACCCGTCGATATGCGACGTCTGCGCGACGCGATTCGCTATGCCGCCACGGGCGCGCGGATTTTCCGCAAACACAGCGCCGACGGCTAAATTCGCGGGCGACCTCAGACACAAGCGCCTCACTCCGATCAGGCGCCGCTAGGCGCCGAAGATCGCCGCGCGCGGCTCGCTTGCGCACGCGAGCATGGTACGCTTGCACAATGATCAGGACGTTCTGCGCGGGCTGTTTGATGCTGGTCGCGTGCGGCAACGCGGCGGGCGCGCCAGTGCGCTCGCCCGCGCTCGACTACGAGCCGCCCGCGCCGACTACTGCTGACGGTGATACCGTGGGCGTCGACCAAACCGGCCCGGGCGACAAGCTGCACCAAGGGGTGTCGAGCGCCGCCCCCGCGCCCGGCTGGAGCGCTGATAAGCAGGGGGTGACCTACGATCCGAAACGCCGCGTCGGCGGCGCGATCGATCCCGTTCCGGCCAACGGTTCGTCAAGCAAGTAATTGTTGCGGCTGTGCGTCCGATACGCGGCTCCGCACCGACGCATGCGCGGCCCGATTGCCCGAATTTGGGTATCTTCGTTGACGCGAGAGCGTATGCCGTCCTACCGTTCGCCCGTTCTTTTTGGGTTCTACGGAGGAGATTAATATGCGTGCTTTTGCAGCTTGTTTAACGGTGGTTTTGGGTTTTGGCGCGTTTTCGGCGGTCGGCTGTAGCAGTGACGCCACGACCAGTGGCACGGCGGGCGACGCTGGCGAAGCTGGCGCGAGCCCCACGGCTGGCGGCGCCGGTAAGCCATCCGGTGGTGCACCGGGCGAGGGTGGCGCTCCTGGCACGGGTGCCGAAGCTGGCACGGGTGCCGAAGCTGGCACGGCGGGCGCGGCGGGCGCGGCGGGCGCTCCGGCTTTGACTTGCTCGTTCGATAAGCCTGCATGCGGAGAGTGCTTGCAGACCAAGTGCACCGCGACGTTCGGCGCGTGCGCCGGAAATGACACTTGTCTCGGAGCGCTCGACACGCTCTCGAGCTGCGCGTGCGACGCAACCAAGACGATCGATGAATGCAAGACAGCGTTCGGCCAGGACGGTGGTGACCCCGCGGCACCGCTCGTAACCTGCTACGACGCCAATTGCGCCAGCTCTTGCGAGTGAGCTAGGTGAATGCCTCTGCGCGCCGGCATCGTCGGCGCGCAGAGCGTTTTCCTGTCTGCTTCCGCGACTGCGGTGTTCGAGCAGAAAGGACTAGAAGCCGGGCGCGTCGCTGCTTGGCGCAGGCGCCTGCTTCGGGGTGCCGTCATCCGGCGTGGCACCGGAGTATGGATTGCTACGCGCCGCCGCGGGCAAATCGCTGGTTTTCGGCTTCGGATCGACGACTGCGGCGGCCGCAGCCGGTTCGGTTTCGTCGCTGTCGCTGCTCTCGTCGGTCTGCGCCGGCTTTGGCGGCATGACCGCGACGGGGCGCGGCGCGGCGCGCGGGACGCTGCGCTCAACCGACAGACTCGCGATGTCCACCACCTGTGGTGCTGGCTCTGCAGATGGCGCTGCTTTGGGCTCGTTCGTCGGGCGCGCGCTGGAAGTGAGCAGTGCGGCGCTGCCCGTCGTCGGTGCGAGCTGCAGCGGGTGGTGGTGTGTTCGCAGCGAGCGCACCAAGAATGCGCCAGAGCCGGAAGCCGCAACACACAGCAGAACCGCCAGAGCCACCGTGAGCCAACGCGGCTGCTCGCTTGCAAAGAGCGAGGCACCCGAGGGCGGCAATGTCACCGGCGACATCGCAGCGACCGAGCTCGAAGCGGGCCTCGGTAGCGGAGCGACGACGCTCGTCGAAGTCCAACTTGCGGGTTGCGGCACCGGCGTCGGCAGACGCGCTGGTACGGGCGTCGACCGACGCGCCGGCACGGGTGTCGGTAAGCGCGCGGGCAGGGGCGTCGGCAAACGTCCAGGGACGGGCGTCGCAGCGCGCGGCGGCTGCGACGCACGCCGCTCCCGAACCGGCGGAGCCAGGGGCGCCGGCGCAACCGGTGGCGCAGGCCGGGGGCTCGGCCGTGGCGCCGCAGCCGCCGGATCTTCCAGGGCAAATTCCAAGGTCGCCAGCGGGCGCTCGTAGCTCCCGAGCGCCGGCGGCGCCGGCTCCGAGGCTGGGCTTGTCGCGCTTGGGATCGGGGCCGGAGGGGGCGGCGGCGGCAGGGGTGAGGATGGCGACGCTGTTGGTAGTGGCGGTGGCGGCGGTGGCGGTGGCGGCGTGTGTCGCGCCGCGCTCGACGAAGGGATCAACGTGCCCACGGGTCGCCAGCGCGGCATCCCCTCGCGCCACACCAGCGCGCCTTCACCGAGCTTGCCTGAGCGTCGCGCGATGATCAGCTGCTCGATGGTCATCTCGACGGTTTCGATGCCGCCGAGATCGACGTACCAGAGCGGCTTGTCGCCTGGGGGCTCTGAGTTGTACTTCGACGGCACCGGCGACAGCGAGCGCATCGACGCGCGCGGCGGCGGTTGCGATTTTCGCTCGCTGCCTGAAAGGCTTAGCTGCGGGGCTCGCGGTGCCTTGTTGCCCAGCGCGGCGATCGCAGACAGCGAATCGAGCATGTGGGTTTGCTCGTCGTCTTCGTCGTCGGTGTCCGTGGGCGCTGGCTTCGGCGCGCGCGCTGGCTCCGACGGTTGCGCCCTGGGGGCCGGCGCAGGGTCCGAGCGAACGTCAGGCAGCGCGCGATCCATGCGTACGAATTGTCCGCAGCTACAGCGCAGCACACGTTGTTTTCGGGCCTGCTCGGCGCTCAGCGTGTGGCGCCTACCGCAGCCGCTGCAGTCGACCTCGTGCAGTCCGGACATTCGGGGGG
>DATCFJ010000168.1:0-2495 GCA_036509605.1 Polyangiaceae bacterium
CGTTGCGTCGCGAGCGGGTACGGCGGAGTCTGGAAGCGACGCGCTGTGAGGTCCGGAATACGAACGAGCGCTCCGCGGTCGGCTCGATGCGGTCGATCTTGTCTGCGAGCACGAGGCAGACTTGCTGGACGCCGTCATCGACATCGCTCTCCGGGACGCCGTAGGAGCGCAGCACACGAGCCATGAAATCCAAGTACTGATCGATCAGTCGTCTCAGGCGCGTGGCGCGGAATTCGCCTGCGGCCGGAACCGGGTCCGCACGATTCGGCTCGTTCATGAAAGTCTTGCCGGTCCATGCCCTTCATTGCAGCGATCTCCAACTGGCCTCCAGTTGATCACGGCAAATACGCGAAGGCCCCTAACCCCAGCTCGCCTGACGCTACGGGAGTTCGGGCTATCTCCTGGGAGGGATTGGCGAAAACGAAGGTTCGCGCGCGCAGCGGCACGAGTAGCGCCGCAAACAATTCGACACCAAACCGGGCCGAGAGCCGCTGACTTACCTGGGCGCTGATGCCCGCGCTCCACCAAGCGCGCGTCTGTCGGTACTTCTCCGGAGTGGTGCGGCCGTTGGCCAGGATGGCTCCCCCGGTACCCGCCGCGCATGGGCGCAAGTTGGTGCTCGCTCCCCAGCGCACGGAAATCGGACAGAGCTCAAGTTCGCCCGCGAGCCAGCTGAAGTTTGCGGCTCGATCCGCGACGATAGAGTTGTTCGCCAAGTTCAGGGACACTCGAATAGAGGGTGAGACGAGACCCGGGCCGAGCCAGGCGAGCTCGCCGAAGGGCGCGAGCAGCGGCATGGCACCTGGCGTGATGATTCGGGCAGCTCCGGCTGCGATGCCCACGCGCGTCTCTAGTTTGAAGCGATCCGGTGCTGAATCAAAGTCTGCGTCGTGGTCGTCCGCGTCGTTGCTCGTCGCTGAAGCCGCCGGCGGCGTTGCGGGCGTCGGCGGTCGCTGTGCGCTCGCGGGCGGCGTTCTCGTGTCCTCCGGTTCCAGGGAGAGTCGCGCGTCGGGGTCGATCGTCAGGGCCGCTGTCAGGGCCAGGGCCGAGACCAGGTGGCGGCAATTCTTGGCCCGCAGCTCCCGGACTCCGGAGCGCTCTCCGTTCCACTCGGTTGCGATTTGACCCAGCGCAGACCCGTTCGCGAGCCGTCGGATCTCCACGCGAAACACGTGGGCGGGCTCCGCATCAGCGGCCGGGCGAGCCTTACTGGTTCGCTTGTGCAGCTCCGCCTCGAATTCGGCTGAATCGGGGCAGCGGCTGGGCGCCGAGTACACGACGCGAACGGGGAGGCGCGTGTCGACCGGCGTAGCCTTCGTCGTCGTAACGGGTAACCCTTGGGCGAGCGCCGCGCCCAAAAAAGTCCATACTTTCGCAGAAACCAAGACAGCGGCGCGCCCGCGATAACGGCGACGCAGGCAAGCGGACACGGCGGTAGTAGACTATCGCCTCGACCGCCGGTCAACACGATGAACCCCCACCATCTCGCCCCAATACGCTCCGAACGCGTTGCCCTTCGCCGCGACAAAGCGGGTGCGCGTGGCTTGCGCAGGTTGAACGGCGCGGTGTTGGCGAGCGCGATTCTGCAGGCGTCTTTTTTCGGCTGCGGTCCGCGGGAAGAAGTCCTGATCGGCGCGGGGCTGACGGTCGCTGAGGCCGGTGCAGGCGGCGACGCCGGCTCAACGGGCTTGGCTGGAAAGCCCGGCGTGAGCGATTTCGTGCTCGTGGACGCGACCACCGGCCTCGACCTACGCATCCTGAGCGAAGGCGACACCATCGAGGTGAACAGGAGCCCGGTGACGATTCGCGCGGTGGTCCAGCCGCTACCGGGCAGCGTCGTGTTCAAAGTCGACGGCAGAACGGTTCACACGGAAAGCGCGCCGCTCTGGACGATCAGCGGTGCCGACCCGGTAACGGGCAAACTGATCGCATGGTTGCCGAGCAACGGCAGGATCAGAATCGACGCCGAGCCATACTTGGGCACTGACGGCAATGGCAGCCGTGGCAGCGAGCTGCAGCAGAACTTCATCATCGAGTAGCGGCTACCACTGCTCGTGGCGGCCGCTACGGAGCGCCGCTCAGTTGTTGGGAGCGCCTTCGGCTTGCCACGTTTTGACGAGCGCGAGGTCAGCGGTGCTCCACTGCGGTCGCCCTCGCGGCATGCTGCCGCTGGACAGCGTCGAGATGATGCTGTTCAAACTGTTCTTCACGCAGGTGTACCCCTTTGCCTGCGTGGAAAAGTCGATGCCTCTCTGGGTGCCCGGGTTGTGGCAAGAGCCGCCCGAGCAATTCGAGGCATACGCGGAGCTGTTGAAATACTTGGTGTAGAGCTGAGTGAAGGTGACGGTGCCGCCCGTGCCGCCCGTGCCGCCCGTGCCGCCGCTGCTTGACGCGGCGACGTGGAACCGGAACCGCGCGATCGTGCGCGGCGCCAGGACGAAGTCGGGGCAGGCCATGGCCGGACCCGGTCGGCACCGCAGGGTCTCGCTCTGCAC
>DATCFJ010000169.1:0-4559 GCA_036509605.1 Polyangiaceae bacterium
CTCGAACCCTTCGAGCTCGGCGCGCAGCCGATTCTTGTAGCGCGAGAGCACGTAGTACACGCCTTGTTCGGCGTGGTAGATGACCTTCTCTTTGTCGCCCTTGGTCTTTTCGTGCAGCTCGCTCTCGAAGAACAACTTGGCGATGCGGCGACCGATCGGCTTCAAGATGCGGGCCCCATATTGCGACTGCGGCGAGAATACGCGCGTGAGCAGCGCAGTGAACGCGCGCAGCTGTTGCTCTTCCCGTTGCTCGGGGGATTGCTGCTGCGCGAGCTCCTGGCTCGCGGCGGCCTGCATGGCTTTGAGCTCGGCCACGACTTGCGCGGTGATCGCGTCGAGCTCTGGGCTGGTCTCTAGCTCGCCCTTGTAGTGAACGATGCGCGCCTGGACTTGCTCGTTGAGCAAGCCGAGCGCGCGCACCGCGAGCGTCTCCTTTTGGACCTCGGTCATCGGGCTAGGAGCGGGCAACGGAGGCCGCGCTGGCTGATCCGGAGCAGTGCCGGCGGCGGCAGGCGGGCGACGCGGTGGCGGCGGACGAGGCGGGGCCGGCGGCTTGGCGTCGTTCACAGTTAGCCAAGGATACCCCTGCCGCCGCATCGTGTATACCCTGCGATCGGGAGAAGTGATGCCAAAGCCGAACACGCTCGAGATACGTGCGCCCTTTCAAGCAAGCTTGCTTTGCGTGGCCACGGCAGCAGCCGGAGCTGCACTGTGCGTGTTGCTCGTCGGTTGTGCGCGCGGCCCGAACTTGATCGTGGACGGCTTACCGCTGCGCAAGGTCGTCGTGTATCGCAACGGCGTCGGCTACTTCGAGCGCGCTGGACGAGTCGACGGGGATTCCGTGCAGTTTAGGATGCGGCAGCGCATGGTCGGGGATTTTTTGGCGACGCTCGCAATCGTCGAACGCGGCGGCAGCTCGGTGCACGCGGCTTCGTTCCCGCTCGACGTCTCTGGTGACGACACGACCGCGCCGGACCCGCAGTTCATGCGCATGCTCGACTCCTGGCAGCACCCGGACCAGCCATTCGACGCCCGCAATTCCAGTCGCGACAAGCTGCGTGACGTGACCTTGCGCCTCGACGGCAAACAGCACGATCTGGCAGTTGGCTATGTCGCCGCAACGCCGGTGTGGCGTCCCTCGTATCGCATCGTCGTGCAGGACGGCGGCGCAGATCTGCAAGCGTGGGGCATCGTCGAAAATCTATCCGGCGAGGATTGGAAGGACGTCGATTTGTCGCTGGTCGCGGGCGCGCCCTTGGCCTTCGAGTCGACACTCGGCGACCCAGTCACCCCAGCGCGTCCCGTGGTGACCGACTCGGGAGAGGTGATCGCCGCAGTCCCCGAAGGCGTTACCTCGTTGAACGAGCGCGAAGGCGGCTCGGTCAATCGCGTCGGCCCCGCGTCGGCCCCGCCTGCTGCGCCGCCGCCGCCGCCCGAGCCGGAAATGGACGAAGACTCGAACGCCCCGGCGGGCAGCGTTTCCGGCTACGGCGGAGCCGCGCGCCCGAGTCCCAAGAAGGCGATGATGCGTCGGCCCGCGAGCGTGTCCGCGCCGGTGACCGCGGTGCAGGCGGAGGAGTCTCGGAAGGCCGACACGCGCAGCGTTCTCGACAACCTGAGCCGTGCGGGGCTGAGCGCGCCGCGCCGCATGAGTGCACTGGCAGCGGTGGCCGTCGAATCCGGATCCACGCGCTATCAAATCCCGGTCAAGGTGACCATCCCGGACGCCAGCGCGACCATGGTGCTGCTCATCAACCAACGCGTCCCTGGCGAAGCCGTGTTCTTGTTTGCACCCGACGGCGGAGTGCCGGACTCGACGTCGCATCCGTTCCGCGTGGCGCGCTTCAGCAACACAACGGCTGGCTTGCTCGAGCGCGGGCCGATCGCGGTCTTCGAAAAGGGCGCGTTCCTGGGGCAGGGGATGCTCGATCCGTTGCCGCCCAAGGCCACGGCGACAGTGCCGTTTGCGCTCGAGAGAAGCTTGGCCGTCGACAGCGAGCGCACCAACCTGGAGCTCGGAGCGCGTCTGTTCAAGATCGAGGCGGGCGAGCTCGTCGTCGAACGCGACAGCGTGACCCGCACGCTGTATCGAATCAAGAACGGCGGCGACAGCAACGCGAAGTTGCTGGTGCGCCACCCGCGCTTGAGTGCGGCGCGCCTGTACAAGCCGCCGCCGGGAACGGAAGACAACCTGGGCGCCGGCAACGCGTTGATCCCAATTCAAGTTCAGGCTGCCGGTCGCGCAGAGCTAACCGTCGAAGAGCGCCAGCCCAGCCGGGAGAGCACTGATTGGCTGTCACCTCTGGCAGACGATGCCGTGAAGGCGTACCTCGCCGACGCGCGCGCCGACCACGCCACGGCGGCCGCACTGAGCAGCGCTTGGGGACAACGCGATTCGCTCAAGAGAGCTGTCGACGAGCGCGACGCGCTCACGCGCAGCCAGGCCGAGCTCGAGAAATCAGCGCGAGAGACGCGCCTCAGCCTGGAAGCGATCGAGAAGAATAAGCAAGCCGCGGATCTGCGCGCCAAGCTCACGGCTCGCTTGGGCGACGTGACCAACCGCTTGGACCAGATCACGAAGAAGCTCGTGGAAGTGAACATGCGCTCGTCCGAGCTCGGGGTACGCTTCCGCGACGCCATCCGTGAGATCCATCTGACTTCGCCCTTGCCGCCCAAGGATTGAGCCATATTCTCGGCAAATGACGCAATCTCGACCGGCCCCACGGTTGACAACCGAGGGCCCGTGCGCCACAAAAGCGCGTCATGATCGAGCCTTCAGAAGTCGAACGCCTGCTCCTGTTGCGCTTCAGCGACGCTGAGCTCGAGCTCGTCGACCTGACCGGCACGCAGGATCACTACAAGGCTCGCATTGTCTCCAGCGCGTTTGCTGGCAAATCGCTGATCGAGCAACACCAACTCGTGTATGGCGCACTCGGTGCGGCCATGAGCGGCGCGATTCACGCGCTGGCACTCAATACCTATACGCCCGAAGCCTGGGCCAAACAGAGTGGAGGATCAAATGGACGACGCGCTACGTGATCGCATCAAGAGCACCGTGGAGAGTCACAAGGTCGTGCTCTTCATGAAGGGTAACAAGAACTTCCCGCAGTGCGGGTTCTCGGCTCAGGTCTTGGGTCTGCTCAAGCAAAACGGCGTCGAGTTCAAGGACGTGAACATTCTGTCGGACGCCGATCTGCGTAGCGGCCTCAAAGAGTATTCGAACTGGCCGACGTTCCCGCAATTGTACGTGGACGGAAAGCTCGTCGGCGGTTGCGACATCGTGATGAGCCTGAACGAGAGCGGCGAGCTGAAGAGCGTGCTCGGCGTCGCCAGCTGAGCTAGCGCGCTTCAACCAGAGTTTGCCAATTGCAACGCGCGCGCGGCAGCAATGCTGGCGCGCGTTGCACGGTTCGCGTCGCGGAACGGGAACGTGAGTCGCACGGGTTGATTCGGCCGGCCTGAAATCATACCGAGCTCGGCACCGATCAAGGTCGCGGTCGCACTGCGGTCCAAGCTCTCGGCCGCAGCGCTGATCAGGTCGAAGGCGTGCCCGTGACGCAGTGGATCGGTACTAACCCCGAGCACGTCAGGCCGGAGTAGTGGCGCCTCGCTGAAGTCGGCCATGAAATACACGACCGATGCCAACGCGGCCCCCGGGGTGGCACCCAAAAACCACGATCCGATGTGATGCGCCTCGGCATCGGCGCAATGCGCGAAGAGCGCCCCGTCGGTGACCTGCAGCGCTTCGCTGAGGGCGTCGGCGAGCATGAAATAGTCGATGCGTTGCTGCTCCGTGAAGTACGGCGCTACGTATGGGCCAGAGAACGACAAGCTCACGCCGTTGAGGTGCTTCACACCAAGCGCTGGAATGGCTCGGATGTCGACTTGAGCGTCGAACCGCTTGGCGTCGAACAAGGACTTTGCTCCAGCCCAAACGACCGAGCCCGTTGCCGCGCCCGCCTTACGCTGAATGAACTTGCCGAGCTCGGGGGCCGACGCCAAATCCGCGCCCGAACCGGTGCGACGCAAGAGCACGAGCTCCACGGTCCAGCCTTCGACATCGGCTGGTCCGACGTTGGCCCCCCGCGCGACTCGCGCCCGCGACTGTTCGCAGGCCGTGTCGGCCAAAGCGGCTCGCTCTTGATCCGGGTCCGGCGCAGGCGGCGTCGGGCTCGCGCTCGGCGTGCGCCACGCCAAACTTCCGGGGTCGAAGCCCGCGCGACCGCCCGGCGCCAGAAAGCGATATGCGACGAGCAGCACCACGCCAGTCGCAATAACCACAGCCAACGGCGCGAACCACGACGACTTGCCCGGTCGGCTGGTCTGACGCTTGGAAGGCGCCGGGGGCGCGCCCACTGGTCCCGGCGTCAGTAACTGCGCGATCTGCACGATACGCTTGTCGCGCAAATCCTGCGGCAAACTATCCCACTGCGCGATGGTGCCTTGGACGTCAGTGCGGCCGTCCGCGGCCCCACGCCCAACGACGAGCGAGCTGCCCTCGACACGCACCGTGGCGCGCTTGCCATGCTTCTCGAGCTCCTGCTCCACCAGAGCTCGGA
>DATCFJ010000170.1:0-6431 GCA_036509605.1 Polyangiaceae bacterium
CAAGATTACGATCGCCACCAGCAGCTCGACCAGCGTGAAGCCGCGCGAACGCGCTCTGTGTGCCTGCCGGTTCATTTCACTCCGAACCCCGTGGCAGGGGCCGCGCCCGTCAGGCCCGTTCCTGGAGCCTGCCCGCCCAGCACGCCACCGAGCAGACCGCCGAGCCCGCTGCCGCCGCCCGTGCCTGCTACCGTCGGATCGAGGTGCCCTTGCTGCGGGTTCGTGACGTACTGAGTCACGGCAAGCTCGCGACTGAACTTACCCTCCTTGTACGCGACAGTAACGCTGACTTTGCGAATGCTGGCTTCCAGCATCGGCTTGAGCGTGGGGTACACGAGGCTCATCATCATCGGCGCAAGGCTCATTGGGCTAGGCGCGTTGCCCAACGTTTTCGCCAAGTCCGTGGGATTCGCTTTGTCGCCGAGCGAGGCGCCCAGCGAGGTACCGCCCGGTTGATTGAGACCGGTAAGCAGACCGATCGGGCCGAGGTCGAGCCCACCGTCACCACCGGGATTGTTGACGCCAGCATCCGCGCCGCTGAGCGGCAACTCGGGCAATGTCACGCGCTCCACTTTCCAGGAGCAGTGGTAACCCTCGTTCGCGTCCTCGTCGCCGGAGCAGCAGGGCCCGTCGTCGGTTTCGTCAGTGAGCTGGTAGCCAAGGGTGAGCAGCTTGACCTCGAGCTCGCCCATTTTGCAGCGCGCGAGGTTGGTGGCCACGGTCAAGTGCTCGCCGCGCGAAGCGTTGGTGAATAGGCCGACTTGTGAGCCCAAAATCACGGTCAGCCCCAAGCCGAGGATCGCGATCGCAACCAGCACCTCGAGCAAGGTGAAGGCTCGTTGGCTTCTTCTGCGCTTCATGGCTCCTCGCGCTCGCTGGCCTCGCCATCACTGCGCGCCGGAGCAAGCTCGACGCGACCGCGCTCGACTTTCGCGCGCCCGGTGAGTCCGCTGACCGTGATGGTCATGCCCGTGTCGTCCCCGCGGCGCTTGAGCTGCACGGAGGCGCGCTCGGTCGTCCCACCGGGGAAGAAGTACAGGTACGCGCGGCCGCTGGTGCGCGGCTCGTCGTCGTGATCCGTTTGCACGCTGATGATCTCGACGCCGCTGCCCAGAGAGCGCCCGAGACCCTTGTCTCCGTCGCTCGAGTTGAACCCGGGAATGGCCTTGAAGCTCGGGCGCGGGGAATGCGGCCCCTCCAAAATGCGATCCGACTCCGCGTGAGCTTTCTTCTCGAGCTCGCTCGCGGGCGCGGCGCCAGAGCTAGAATCCTTGGTGTGCTCGCGGAGCACGACGCTCGAGCTCGCTTCTTCGAGCGTGATCTTACCGGCGTCGAGATCGAAGGCCAGCCGAGTTGGACGACCCGTGGTGCTAGCCCGAGCCAAGCCGACACGCACGCCACTCACGATCATCGTCGCCGCCGATTTCAGGCGACTACCTTCGAGCATGCCCGGCCCCATCATCACGGAGCCCCCGAGTACTGCGATCAGAGCAACGACAATCAAGAGCTCCACGAGCGTGAGCCCGCGCTGCACGCGACGCGCGCGCAGACGTGACAAGGCTCGTGGAAGTGCAATTGGCATCGCTGCTCGCTCAAAGTCGCCGACTACTGCGTTTCTGTGGGGGTTCCGGCGCCCTTGGGCACGGTGATGTCGTCCTTGGTGCCTTTCTTCTTGTCGGGTCCGGCGGAAGAGATGATCACTTCGTCGTCGGTGCAGGTCAGCGTGTACGGCTGATTCCAGGAGTCGTTGGTGCTCTGACCCGGGTCGAGCTGCTTTTCCTGCACGAGCTGGCTGATCGTCGGACAGCTCGTCTCGTTGTTGGCTGCCTGCCACTGCTGGACAGCGGTGCGCACGATACGCGCGCCGGTCTCGGCGTTCTTGATCTGCGCCTCCTTGTACTTCGGCAGGGCGAACACTGCGACACCGCCAGCGACCATGGCGATGATCGCGACGACGATGAGCACTTCGACGAGCGTCACGCCGCGCGCGCGCCTAGCTCGCCACACTCGGAGCAGCTCTCCTACCGCCTCGTTACCGCTCATTACTGATGATTTCGTGTTCATGATTCCTCGCTATTCTACGCGGTCGAGCCCACCCGGTTCGCCATCCGGACCGTCGCTCGAGAGCTGATAAGCTTCTCCCTCGCGGTGGGCAGGACAAGTGAACCGAAGGGCGTGCCCCCAAGCATCGGTGGGCGTTTCCTTGAAATTTCCATATGCGGCGAGCTTGTCCAGACCCGGGGGACAAGCGCCCTCATTGTCGGCCCGGTACGCGTCGATCGCGCGCCGCACGCCGATCATCGTGGCCCGCGTTTGACGCACGCCGGCACTGTGGCGTTCTCGTACACCGAGCACGATGATGAAGCCGAGCACGCCGAGCACCGCCGCCACGGGTCCGACGCGCCCCAGCATCAGCAGCGAGCGCAAACCACCGCGGCGTTCCCAGGGGAACCAGATCCGCCGCTCGCCAGCAAAACGCCGAGCGCCGGCCATTTACTGCACCAACTCGTTCATTTGAATCAGCGGCATCAAGATGGCCATGGCAATGAAGCCGACCACGCCACCGAGCAGTACGATCATCAACGGCTCGAGCAAGCTGGTCAGCGCTACCACGCGGGTTTCGACGTCTGCCTCGTAGGCGCGGCTGACGTTCTCGAGCATGGCTTCCAGCTGGCCCGTCTTTTCACCAACGGCGATCATGTGCGTCACCATGGGCGGGAACACTTTGGCGCGCTTGAGCGGCTCGGAGATACTTTCACCGCCGCGGATCGAACCGATGGCTTCGCTGATCACACTCTCGAGCTTCGAGTTTTCCAGCACGTGCCGGCCAATCTCCATCGCCTGAAGCAGCTGCACACCGCTCGAGAGCAGCGTGGAGAGCGTGCGTGCAAAGCGCGCTACCGACACCAGCAGCTGCAATTTGCCGAAAATCGGCACGACGAGTCGGAACGAATCCCACTTCAGCTTGCCTTCGGGAGTGGCGCGCCAACGCCGAAAGCCAACAACGGACCCGACGCTGATCAAAATCAGCAGCCACCAGTAGCCGGCCATCACGCCCGACACGCCGATCAATAGCCGCGTGTACCAAGGCAAGGCGTGGCCCATGCTGTCGAAGATGCCTGCCACCTTGGGCACCACCGCGACCATCAGGACGCTGACCATGATGATGCCGATGAACATCATCAATACCGGGTAGGCTAGCGCCGCGGTAACCTTGCCCTTCAACCGCGCCTGCCCCTCCATGAAGTCGGCCAAACGCTCGAGCACGGCCTCCAGCGTTCCGGAAGCTTCGCCCGCCGCGACCATGTTGATGTACAGCGGCGCGAAGATCTTGGGGTGAGCTTCCAGGCTCTTGGCGAAGGAAGTACCCTCGTTCAGCGTCTCGCGCACGCTCGTTAGAGTCTTCTTGAGTTGCTCTTTTTCGACCTGTTCGGTCAACGCAGCGACCGATTCGACGAGCGGGACGCCGGCGCGCACCAAGGTCGCGAGCTGGCGAGTCATGACCGCAATGTCGGCGGTCGAAGGGCGCTGCATGAAAGCGAACAGGTTGAACTTGCCCGCTGCCTTGCTGCCGCGCTCCGCTTCCTCTTTCGCTTCGGTGAGCAGCACGCCGTCTTTGCGCAGCACCCCGCGCAACGCCTTGGCGTTGTCGGCGTCGCGGTAGCCTTTGACCGGCTTGCCGGACGCAATCTGAATTCCGCGGTACTCGAAGACGGCCATGGTTCAACGCCTATGAGTCGACGACGACGTCTTCTTGAGTCGCGGCGACGACTTCTTCGACCGTGGTCAAGCCCAAGAGCACTTTGCGCGCGCCGTCGTCGCGCAAAGAATCCATACCTTGCGTCTGGGCGGCGCGCTTGATGGTCTGCGCGTCAGCGCTGGCAAGCACGAGCGCGCCAACGGTGTCGTCTGCCACGAGCAGCTCATAAATACCCATGCGGCCGGTGAAGCCCTTGTTCTCGCAGTGATGGCAGCCCTTGGCGCGATACAGCGTGGGCATGCCCGGACCGCGCCAACCGACGGGCTCGTAGTTAACGCCTTGCGCGGTATAGCGAGGCGAGAGCACACGCTCGTCACGGCGCCGCGTTCTGTCCGGATCGATGCCGAGCTGCTGCAGCTCGAACGGCGTCGCGTCGTAGCCCTCCTTGCAGTGCGGACAGAGCACGCGCACCAGGCGTTGCGCCAAGATGCCGATCACGGTGGAGCGCACCAAGAACGCCTCAATGTCCATTTCGACGAGGCGCGTGACGGCGCTCGCGGCGTCGTTGGTGTGCAAGGTACTGAGCACCAAGTGACCCGTCATGGAGGCGTGAATGGCAATTTCCGCGGTTTCACGGTCGCGAATTTCGCCGACCATGATCACGTCCGGATCCTGACGCAAGAAGGCGCGCAGAGCACTGGCGAAGGTCAGGCCGATCTTGGCCTGCACGGCGACTTGGTGAATGCCGCCGATCTCGTACTCGACCGGATCTTCCGCGGTCAGGATATTGATCTTGGGGCGGTTGATCTTGTTCAGGCACGCGTACAGCGTGGTCGTCTTGCCGCTACCGGTCGGACCCGTGACCAGCAAGATCCCGTTCGGGCGATGGATCAGGTACTCCATCAACCAGCGGTCGCGCTCGGAGAAACCAACCTCCGCGATATCCAGCAGCTTGCTCGTCTTGTGCAAGAGGCGCATCACGATCCGCTCGTGATCTCGGCTGGTCGGAATAGTCGACACGCGAATGTCGATGCTGCGACCGGCGATGCGCAGTGAAATGCGACCATCCTGCGGCAATCGCTTCTCGGCGATGTTCAGGCCGGCCATGATCTTCACGCGCGCGACGACCGAGCTCATGAATTGCAAGCTCGCCTTTCGCGCGACGTACAATTGGCCATCCACACGGTAGCGCACCACGACCTCGCGCTCTTCCGGCTCGATGTGGATATCGCTCGCTCGCTCTTTGACGGACTGCGAAAAGAGCCCGTTCACCCAACGAATGATGGGCGCGTCGTCGTCCGAGTCGAGGATGTCGATCTCCTCGGCGTCGGTCACTTCCGCGGTCTCGAGCTCGCTGATGGTCTGCTGCCGCTCGTACACCTGATTGATCGCGTCGATCACCGTGTCCGCGGGCGCGACGGAGAGCGCGACCGGCTTTTGGAACGCGGCACGAATGTCGTCCACGCCGTCGGTGTCGAGCGGATCGGCGCACACGACTTCGACGCGGTCGTCGTACACGCTGAGCACCAGCATCTTGTGCGTCTTGGCGTAGCCAATCGGCAATTTGTTGGCCATGTCGGCCGGCACGCTGCCCACGTCGATATTTTCGACGAACGGCAAGCGGCACTCGGCAGCCAAGGCCCGCGCCAGGCCGCTCTGCGTGGCGACTTTGTTGGTCAGGAGCAGCTCGAAGAGCGGCGTCGCCTTTTCACGTTGCTGTGCGTAAAAAGGCTCTAGCGCCCCTTCTGCCAGGACTCCATGACGGACCAGAATATCGCCGAGCGCGCGTTGCTCCTGCATGGCTCACTCCACACGATCGACGTTCACGCTGCGCGCGATGGGGTTGATGCGAAAGGCCGGCTCGTTCGAGCCTCGCGGTGGCGGCGGAGCGGCGGGGGCCGGTGCAGCCGCCGGAGCCATGCGGCGCATCGGCGCAGCAGGAGCCGCAGCCGGGGCTGGCGGCGGGGCAGCGCCGACACCGTGTACATCACTCGGTAGCTCGATCGGATCGCTCGGCTCGCGCGGCGGATTCTCGCGCGGCTTGCTCTCCTGCTCGAGCCGCTCTTGCTCGGCGATCTCGGCGAAGGCCTTGCGGATGTCTTCCACTAGCCCGCTGGTGCGCGACCAATCGTGCGGCGGCTTCCAGTCCTCGCCCGAAAATACCATGTAGCGGTCGAGAAACTCTTGGCGCTCCTGGATCTTGCGTTCGAAGATCTTGCGCAGATCCTCCTGATCGCGGATCACGTGCGGGGTCAGCACTAGGAGCAGGTTCTTCTTGCGCTTCTGCACGTCAGAAGTGCGAAACAGCGCGCCCAGGAGCGGCAGGTCGCCGAGCACCGGAACCTTGGTGCGGCTCGTCGTGTACTCGTCGCTCATGAGACCGCCGATCACGACGGTCTGCTGGTCTTGCACGACCACGGTGGTGTTGGCGGTGCGCTTGGTGATGCTGACTGCGCCGAGCGTGCCGGACGTTGCACCCGGAGCGCTGCTCTCTTGGTCGATCTCCAAGCGAACCTGGTTCGACTCGTTGATGTGCGGAGTGACCTTGATCTTGTTACCAACGTCTTGGCGAGGCGCCGAGAACCCGCCCAAGCCGCCGAGCAAACCACCGAGGCCTGCTGCGCCTGCTGCGCCGCCGGCCAAGCCGCTCAAGGCCGATGCGCCGCCGCCGACGTTGGTCTGCAGAGGGATGTTTTCGCCGATGCTAATCTCCGCGGGAACGTTGTCGGTG
>DATCFJ010000171.1:0-4014 GCA_036509605.1 Polyangiaceae bacterium
GCTGGACGGCCAATTGATAGAAGGACTGCGTTTCCGGCTTCACGCCCTAATATCTACATCCGGCGCCGGGCGCACGCTTGACGCGCGTTGCGCTTTTTCGTCATGCCCCGCCAGCTCCGCCGTCGCCGGTGCTCGAAGCCCCGCCGTCGCCCATCGGGTTACTGTCGCTTGGGATCGGAATCGCGTGGTACTGATAGCTGCCTTCAGTGCGGGTATCCACGATGCCTTTGTGATCGTCCTGCGTGAAGTTCTTGAAGATCGCCGAATTTCCGTCGAGACTGCCGCCGGTCATGAAGTCGATGCCGCCGTTGGCTGTGACGTGCACGCTCGAGACTAGGGTTTCGCCGAAGTAGCCCGGCCCGCCGTAGACCAGGTCTACGGGCATGTTGGACGAGGTCTGCGCGGACGTCTCGCTGTAGTACGGCCGCACGAACGCGGTCAGCGGATCGCCCATGCCGGCGCCGCGTACGATCACGACGTAGGCGTTGGCTTTGCTGTCCACGATCAGAGCCGGGTCACTCTTGTGGTGCGCCAGCAAGAAGCGGTCGAGGTCGGGCGTGGCCTGGCCGACCAGCGGCACGATTGACGGGTATGATACGCATATACCGCGCGCCTGGCCGTTTTCCATGCCTCGGCAGCCGCCCATGCCGCCGGACACGTTGGAGGTCGAGAAGGCGATCAGTTGCGGATCGACCACGACCGTCAGGTCAGTCGCAACGTTCGCGCTGACGGTGATGGGCGAGGGCATGTGCACGCTCTTGGTGCTGCACGACCAATTGCCGATCTTTGCAAAGGCTGCGTCGCTGTTGTCACCAGCGGCGAGCTCGCGGATGCCGAACGGCGAGTCCGCGCCTTCGCCAGTGATGTAAGTCTTGTGCTCGCTTGGCACTGTGAAGGTCCCGCGTACGTAGCCGGGAGCGGGCGTCATGCCGTTTTTCCCAGCGGCGCACAGGTTCATGGACACCGTGTCGTACGTTCCTGTATCGACTTTTGCCATGCCGACAGAGAGCGCGATCGCGTCGAGCGCGTCTTGGTCGGTCACATCGACCAAGCAAGCTTCTTCGTCGGTGCCGGGGCAGGTGTAGAGCACGGCCTGCGATGTCGGATTGCCGTTCGCGTCGGTCGCGGACAGCACGATGCTCATGATCGACAGACGCAGGCCAGTGGGCGTGAAGCTCACTTCGCCCGGCATTGCGGGAGCCAACGAAGCGACGGTCAGCGAGCCCAGCAGGAGGCCACAGACCAGCAATGAGCGCAATTTCTTGGTGTTGCTCATGGCGCCCTCAGCGGACCTTCAGGTTGAGTTTGACGAGGCCGGTTGCGTGACTGCCTGGGCCACTGCCGCCCGCAGCGCCTCCGCTCGTGCCGTTGCCAGCGCCGCCGTTGCTCGGTGCGCCTCCGCCGGGACCGTTGCCACTCGAACCGTTGCCGTTGCCGGTTCCAGCTCCGTTCGGCGTCGCTCCGTCGCTGCTATTGCCGCAAGCGACCACGAAATAAGTCAACGCGACAAACAGCACTGCGCAGAGGCGTTCTCTAACTCTCAAGGCGGGCTCCCCGGGTGATTGGAAACGATCGCACCCGGAACCAGCTAACGGCTCGTCACACGCGCGCTTAAGCGATTTCGGCGGCCTGCCTACATTGGGCGCCGCGCGCCCGGAGGGTCAGCTCCGGGCAGCGCGACGTCGGTAGCTCACTGCAAGAGCGCTTTGACCGACTTCTTAGCGGCTTCGTAGCGCTGCAGCATCGCCTTGGACTCGTCCTCGTCGATCACTTGTTGCGCGCGCGGGAAGAAATCCTTCTCTTCCTCGTCGACGTGCTGTTGTACGAGGCCAAAGAGGCGCTGGAACGCCGAGCCCCATTCTTCGCTCGCGAAGTCCTGGGCGTCCACGTCGGCGATCGCTTTCTCGAGCGTGTGCGCTTCTCCGTTGTGCTTCAGCACGACGTTGCGCATCGATTCATAGTTGGCGAGCACCGAGTACACCTCGCTCAGCTCGCCTTTTTCGTGTGACAGCAATTCCGACCGGATGTGCGGAAAATGCTCGCGGCGAAACTGCGCGTCGGTGCTCTTGCTGACACGCTTCAGCAAAGCGCCCACTTCGCCGTGCTCTTCGGCCAAGTGCAAAAATACGCCGCGAAGCCCGTTGAAGCCCGCCTGAACCGCTTTGATCGTGCCCGCCGCTTTCGCTGCAACTTCTTCGATTGGATTTGACATGGAACCTCCGGTTTCCACGTGAAGCAATGCCCGTGCCGCGTGACATCGGGCACGTTTGCCACAGTTTCCGGTGAGCTCGCCACCCCCGAGCAGCCGGGAGCGTCAGCTAGCGCTCGTTTTCCTGGCGCGCTTTTTCGCTGTCCACCCAGCGCCGGGAAAGTAACCAGATTGTGCCGCTGGCGCTGACACCGAACGCAGCGCGAAGCACACTATCCGACGGAGGGATGGACTTCGCGATCGCGTCCTTCAGATGCTGTCCCGCGGCGCGGATCAGCCTGAGCATTTTCCCGCGGGGCATGTCGGCTGGCAGCGTTTCGCGAGCGATGGTGTAACTGCTCGGCCAGAAGTAACGGTCGATTTCGCCGGGCACGGTGCGCAATTGGTGCGCCTTGAGCAGCAGCTCGCCGCGCTTCGCGCCTTCGGCTTCGTCGGCCGCGTCCTCCAGAACGCCGGGGAGCCGCTCGGACAGGATCTCGAGCTGAACCGCGTGCGCCCACTGGTTGCGCAAAGCGCCGTCCATCGGGACGAGCTCGGCGCGCGCCGCTTCTGCGGTGTCCGCCGACGTGAGGCGGCCCAGCCATGCTTCGAGTGGTTCGAGCTGCTTCTGCGGCGAGCACGGGAAGATCTGGGACAGGCTGAGCTTTGGCCCGATGGCCTCGACCAGATTGGCGCGCAGCAGCTCCGGCTCGAGCTGCGCCAGACGCTTCGGGTCGAGCAAGATGTCGAGCAGCTGCGCGGAGCCGTCGATGCGGCCCCACATCAAATCATTCGAGCGCCAAGAACGCTTGAAGAAAGCGCCGAAGTCGACGAGCTGCACGCCGCACAACTTGCTCGAGAACCTGCCCGCGAACGCGCGCTTGGCGTCCGTGGGGCTCACGCGCACAGTCTGGATTTGATCTCGCCCTCGCAGCGCGGACACGAGCTCGAGCGGCAATGCCACCTCGTCGATTTGTTCGAAATGCCGGTACAAATTCAGTAAGATTGGCGCGCGCGCCAACAGGCGCTGTTCGAACTCATCGGCCGCTTCGAGGAAGCTGAGCTGGGCTTTCGTGTCCTCGAGCGGGGCCACGGGCGGCAACGGTCGACGCTTGCTCAGCGCCTCGAGCTCTTCGCTAGTGAGGCACAGATCTAGCGCCGGCAGCGGCGAGCTCGCATCGAAACACGCCGGCATGGGCAGCGATGCAAGCACCGCTCGCGCTCGCTCGGCGATGCGTTTCCAAGTCTCGGAATTGCCCAAACCGAGCTGTGCCGGCGGCCTGGGAGCGAGCGAGCCGAGCTCGTCCTCGAGCCGCGCGCGGACGATCTCGTATAGCTCTATTTGACGATTGAGCGTGGTGAGCAGCTCGCGTTCTACTTGAGCTCGGAGCAGCGTTCCGGGCGCACAGGGCACTGCGAAAGCCACGCGGCGTTTGCGTCGCGTGTGCGGGACTTGCGGGTCGTGCTCTGGTAACTTCACGGTGCCGGCTTCGTCGGTGGCGTAGGTGAGATTCAGCAAGCGACGGAAGCGAAACAACACGTCGAACTCACTGTACAACTGCTGCAAGCTCGGCCGATTGTCGAGCTGCGCAATCAGGTCGATTAGCCCCTTGAGTCGCGGGTCTTCGCCGCGCGGCGCGCCCGTTGGCGCCGGCGACCGCGCGTGCAGCGCGTCCTCCACTTTACCCGCAAGATCAGCGAGCCGCGCACGCTGATAGGCCTCCCGGCTCGGGCTCGGCGCCGGCGCGCCCGGTGCTAACGAGAGCACGGCTTCGGTGGCCGCTTTGAGCAGTGATTCGTAGCGCAGGACTTGCTCGTTGTGCGCG
>DATCFJ010000172.1:0-7595 GCA_036509605.1 Polyangiaceae bacterium
CGGACGGCTCAATAGTGGGGAGTACCCACTATCGGGTGTGCGGGAAGGGCAGGTGCGGTCCACGCCGGGGAAGCAGATGCCTGGCGCCGGCGCGCCCCGATTTTCTTGCCGCTTTCGGTCTTTGTCGGGTCCCGCGACGGAGCATGCTAAACGGTTCGCCCAGATGGCAGCGTTCATTCCGTTTTTCGATTGGTTGACCAAACACAAGAGCCTCCGCACGCCGGTGGGTGATCTCGCGCGCGAAGTCCTAAAGGACGAAAAGTTCCCGCGCGACCTCACGACCCTCGACGGCTTCCTCGAGTACCTCAAAGCCTCGCCGCTCTCCTCCAGCGAGGTGCTCGCCAAAGCTCGCGTCACCTGGCGCGCCTTCGAACGCGGCCGCTGAGCGGGGCGCTCGCTCGCCGGCCACGCACCTCACAGCGCGAAACCGTACCCGCGCTCAGTGCTTGAGCGTGAGCCCGCGCTGCTCGAGCAACGGCTCGATCTTCGGCGGGCCACCGTAGAAGCTCTCGAACAGCGCGAGCGGCTCTTCGGTTCGGCCGCGCGAAAGCACCTTGCTGCGCAGCAGATCACCATTTTCGCGCTTCAAGCCACCGTGCGCGTGCATCCAGCTCTCAGTGTCGCGCGCGAGCACGTCACTCCAGATATAAGCGTAGTAGCCCGCGCCGTAGCCGCCCGAGAAGATGTGCGAGAAATACGGCGTGTGATAGCGCGGCGGCACGGGCGCAAAATCGACGCCGGCGGCCTTGAGCGCCGCCACCTCGAACGCCATGACTTGCTCCGGCGAGCGCAAGACGTCAGCGAGCTTCTCCTCGGAGATTTGCGACCATGCTTGGTCGAGCATCGCGGCCGCTAAGTACTCGCTCGTCACGAAGCCCTGGTTGAATTTGCGCGCCGAGAGCACCTTGTCCACGAGCGCCTTGGGCATCGGTTCGAGCGTCTTGTAGTGCTTGGCGTAGTTGGCGATGACAGCGGGCTCGGCGGCCCACATCTCGTTGTATTGCGAGGGATACTCGACGAAATCGGGCGGCGTATTGGTGCCAGACAACGACTGATAGTTTACGTTGGACAGCAGCGCGTGCATGGCGTGCCCGAATTCGTGAAACAGCGTCGTTACTTCGTCGAAGCTGAGCAGCGTGGGCTGGCCGTCGGCAGGCTTCGGAATGTTCAAGTGGTTGGCGACCACCGGCTTCGTGCGTAGGAGCACGGATTGATCGACATACTGGTTTTCCCACGCGCCGCCGTTCTTGTTGTCGCGCGCGTAGTAGTCGGCGATGAACAGCCCGAGCGCCGCGCCGTCGCCATCGAACACCTCGAAGGTGCGCACTTCGGGCCGGTACACCGGCAAATTGTGCAGCTCCTTGAAGGTGACCCCGTACAGCTGGGTCGCAGCATAGAATACGCCGTCGAGGAGCACCTGATTCAGCTCGAAGTACGGCTTGGTTTCCGACTCGTCGTACGCGAAGCGCGCTTTCCGCACCTCCTCCGCATAAAACGCCCAATCCCACGGCTCGAGCTTGAACGACGGCTGGTGCTTGGCTTTGGCTTGCTTGTCGATCAACGCCTGAATGTCCGCCGCTTCGCGCTTGGCGTTGGCGATCGCGGGCGGCGCAAGCTCACTCAGCATCTTGTTTACCGCGCCGGTCGTGCCTGCGGTCTCGTCTTCCAGCACCCAGGCCGCGTAGCTCGGATACCCGAGCAGCTTCGCGCGCCGCGCCCGCAGCGCGACGATCTTCGCGACTATGCCAGTGTTGTCCGCCTCGCCGCCGTTGGCGCGCGCGATCGAAGCGCGATAAATGCGTTCGCGCAGCGCGCGGTTTTGGAGCTCGGCGAGCGGCGGCTGAATCGTCGTATTCTGCAGCGGGATCAGCCATTTTCCGCTGAGCCCGCGGGCCTTAGCGGCGGTGGCGGCAGCGCTGATTTGCGGCTCCGAAAAGCCCGCCAGCTCGGTCACGTCAGCGACCGACACAGCGCCGTTTTTGGTGGCCTTGAGCACGTTCTGCTGGAACTGCGTACTTAACGAGGAAAGCTCACCGTTGATCTGCCTCAGCAGTCCCTTGTCCGCCGGTGAGCAATTGGCGCCCGCGCGCACGAACGACAAATAAGTGCGCGACAAGAGCTGCTCGGACTCCGGATCCAGCTGCATCGAGTCGCGAACGTCGTATAGCGTCTTCACCCGCGCGTACAGCTTCGGATCGAGCCAGATGGCGTCCCAATGCTCGGACAGCTTGGGCGCCACTTCCGTCGCGATAGCGTCGAGCTCCGCGTCGGTGTTGGCTCCCTGCAGATTGAAAAACACATTCGAACCCCGATACAAAATCCGCCCCGAGCGCTCGATCGCGACGATCGTGTTCTCGAAGCTCGGAGCCTCGGCGCTGCCCGCAATCGCAGCAATCTCCTGACGCTGCTCCGCCATGCCCGCTTCGAACGCCGGCCGGAAACTGGCGTCGCTAATCTGATCGAATTGCGGCATCTCGAACAGCAACGGGCTCGGTTGTAGAAACGGGTTCGCCAGCTTCGGCGTCAGCAAAGCACTTTCCATAGCGGCAGCCTCCTCCGGAGTCGGCGTACCGCACACCTGGTGCACCGGCGCAGCGGCGCAGCCAGCGAGCGCGAAGCTCAACGCCGCGGACATCAGGCTCGGGTATCCCATGAGCAGGACCTTGCCCTCGAGGCTAAGTCGAGACAAGCCGCTCAGACGCGGACGTCGGCTCGGCGCTCAGTGAAACAGTCCAGCGCTGATCGGTGCGGTCCAAGTGCCGTGCTTCACGTCTAGCGCTTTGAAACGGCCGCCGTCGTCCCACAGGGCCCAACCGATGTGGCGCTTCTCGGCTTCTTGGCGCACGAGGCGGAGCCAACTTTCGCGCGACTCGGGGTCGGCGTTGTCGGAGACGCCGAACTCGCCCATGTAGACGCGGCGCTTGGTGCTCTTCACGTAGGCATCGACGGCCTTGTAGTACTCGAAGACGGCGCCCGGGCCGCTGGAGTTGTCCGAGATCTTGGCTTGGTTATACGAGGCGAACCAGTTGCTCACCCAGCTCGTGTTGCGCGCCGCTTCCACGAGCGTCACGGGCACCGCGGGTGGGCCTGGGAACACGACCGGTTGCGTTTGAAATTCCGGTGCCATCCAAGGCATGCCTTGGTGCGTGAACAAGATTGGCTGGTAGTTGTGGAAGGAGGGCACCAGGTTCGCGTCCTCCGGTAGCTCGAGGTTCTTCAGCTGGTCGGCGCTGGCCCAAAAAAAACTGTCAACGAACACGGTGCGCGTCGGGTTGCTCGCGCGAACCACAGCCAGCGTTCGCTTCGTGATCGGATTGAGCACTTCGGATTTGAGCTGGTCGCACGGCTCGTTGATCAGCTCGAACGCGACGCTCATCGGCTGGTCCTTGTAATGCGCCGCGATCTGCTTCCAGATCCCGACCAGCCGCTCGGCGTTTTCGTTCGGCTGCTTCATCAGCTCTTCGTAGTGATGCAGGTCGATAATGATCGACAGACCATGCTCTTTGGCCTGTGCAATCGCCCAATCGACACGCGCGAAAAGCGCCGGCTCGACGGTAAACGGCGCTTGCTGCGCGGCGTGCGCACTAAAGCGCACCGGCAGCCGCACGTGATCCAAACCGGCAGCCTTGGCCATCGCAAAGTGCGCCGGCTCGAGCGTCACGCCCCAAGCGCCTTCCGTCGGTGCGTCCAGCGCGTTACCCAGGTTGATGCCGCGCATGAAGCCCGGCACCGGCTGACTCTGTACGTCCGCCGGCGGTGCCTCGACCTCCGACACTTTGTGAATCGGCACCGCGCGCTCCGGGACACTAGCCTGCGATGTGGTCCCAGCCGGCGCAGCCGGCGCAGTCGGCCCAGCCGACGAGCTCGAGACGCCAGCAGGACGCGCCCCGGTCACGCACGCCGTGATCAACACAATCGGCATAAAAACGACATGGATCGCTCGCATAACACCCAGCATACGCGAGACCGAGCCCATGTCGTACCGGTTCCGCATTCGGCCACGCCAAACCGCGCCCGACGCAGGCGCTCGAACGGCAAATGCGACCTCGATGCTATGTCGGTCTTCCCTCAAGATTGATCACATCTTGGGTCGCGGCGCGATCACCTTCGCGATTGTGGGTCGGCGCCTTTCCGCGCGCGCCCCAGATGCAAAAATTTACATAGGACGCGCTTCTGCGGCGTCTAGGGTGCCCCCGAGAACCTCGATCTACGTCGGAAGGCCCTCAAGATTGGTCACAGTGGGTCGCGGCGCGCTCGCCTTCGCGATGATGGGTCGGGGCGTTTCCGCGCTCGCCCCAGATGCAAAAGTTTTACATAGGACGCGCTTCTGCAGCGTCTAGGCTGCCCGCGAGCACCTCGATCCACGTCGGAAGGCCGACGTAGATCGGCTCCCACGCGAGGACACGAGACCGTCCCCAGCGCTCGCGCGAGTCTCAAGCCACCGCCCGCACTCGCGAAGGCAAAAAACCACCCTGATCGAGATGTGACCAATCATGAGAAAGGTTCTACATTCAACTCGCTTCGAGAAAACGCTGCCAGCGCCCCAACGCTGCCGACGCCGAGAGCGCGCGAGCACGGTTACTTTCGAAAGTGATCTGCGAACGGATTGTTCTTGAAGCCAGGGGTGGCGGGAGCCTGCTTGCCGCCGCCTTGCGGGCGGCCCTGCGCTGGCGGACGGCGATCACGATTCTGATCGGGACGCCCAGCGCCAGGGTTGGCTGCCGGCTTAGCGCCGCTCGCGCCGCCGACTTGCGCATCGCTGCCACGCTTGGCGCTGAGCGCGATGCGCTTCCGCACCAGATCCACCTCCAGCACGCGAACGCTCAATTTATCCCCGACTTTCACGACTTCGTTCGGATCTTTGATGAAGCGATCGGAGAGCTGAGAGACGTGCACTAGGCCGTCTTGGTGGACGCCGATGTCGACGAACGCGCCGAACGCGGTGACGTTGGTGACGACGCCTTCGAGCACCATTTCAGTTTTTAGATCTTCCATGGTGCGCACGTCATCGCGGAACTTGGGTGGCTCGAAGGACGCGCGCGGGTCGCGGCCAGGCTTTTTGAGCTCGCTCAGGATGTCGTTCAGCGTGAAGGCACCGACGTCGCCGTCTTGATAGCGCTTGGGGTCTAGGCGAAGGAGCAGCTCGCGATTTCCGATCAGCGAAACGACGGGCACGCCCAAGTCTGCGGCCATCCTCTCTACCAAGGAGTAGCGCTCGGGGTGCACAGCGCTAGCGTCGAGCGGTTGCTCGCTGCCGCGCACGCGCAAGAAGCCCGCGGCCTGCTCGTAAGTTCGCGGTCCGAGCCCCGGCACTTCCAGCAGCTTACTGCGACTGGTGAAGGCGCCTTTTTCGTTGCGGTAGGCGACGATTTTCTTGGCCAGCGTTGGGCCGATGCCAGCCACGCGCGAGAGCAGTGGCGCGCTGGCAAGGTTCACTTCAACGCCCACGCTGTTCACGCAGCTCTCCACGACTTCGTCCAACTTTTTTGCCAAAAATGGCTGAAAGACGTCGTGCTGGTATTGCCCGACACCGATGCTCTTGGGGTCGACCTTGACCAGCTCTGCCAGCGGATCTTGCAAGCGGCGCGCGATGCTGATCGCTCCGCGCACGGTCAGATCCAGATCCGGAAACTCTTCGCGCGCGACGTCGCTTGCCGAGTAAATGCTGGCGCCGGACTCGCTGACCGGCACGCACAGCGGCTTCGGGCTCGGGCTTAGGCCTTCTTCCTTCAGCAAGTCGCGTACGAAGGCTTCGGTTTCACGCCCATGCGTGCCGTTGCCGACGGCCACTGCGGCGATTGCGTACTTCTTGCAAATGGCACGCAGCGACTGACGAGCGCGTTCGAGCGCGGCGTCGCCCTGCACCAGGTAAATGGTCTCATGCTCGAGCAATTTGCCGGTTTCGTCCACGACCGCGCACTTGCAGCCGGTGCGCTGCCCCGGGTCGATGCCGAGCACGGTCTTCGTGCCGAAGGGGGCAGACAACAAGAGCTCGCGCAGGTTCTGCGCGAACACGTCGATAGCGCCCTTGTCGGCGCTCATCTTTAGCTCGACGCGCACGTCCACCTGCACCGCGTGCAGCAGCAGACGCTCCACGCCGTCTTTGATTGCGCCCGAGAGCTCGCTGGCCCAGGGCGAAGCGGAATCCAGCAATACGTGCTTTTCGACGAACGGCACGACGTTGCTCTGATCGACGTCCAAGCTGGCACGGAGCACGCCCTCGGTCTCGCCGCGCCGAATCGCCAAATAGCGATGCGACGGGATCTTCGCGATCGGTTCTTGGAACTCCGCGTAGCTGTCGAACTTGGTGGTCTTGTCCTCGAAATCCTTGGTCTTGCCGACGCGGATCGAGCCGCCCTGCACGTAAGCCTCGCGCGTGTGCTTGCGGATTTCCGGATCTTCGGCGATGCGCTCGGCGCAGATGTCGCGCGCGCCGGCGAGCGCGGCGGCAACATCCGCCACCTCTTTCTCGGCGTTGACGAAGCCTTGCGCGCTCGCGCTGGGCGAGCCTTCACGCGCTTGCGCCCAAATCAAATCAGCCAGCGGCTCGAGCCCGCGCTCTTTGGCGATGGTCGCGCGCGTCCGCCGCTTGGGCTTGAACGGCAGATACAAGTCTTCCAGCTCGGCCTTGGTAGTCGCACCGGCGAGCTTCTTGGCCAGCTCGGGGCTCAACTTGCCTTGGCTCGAGATCTCGCTGGTGATGGCTTTGCGGCGCGCTTCCATCTCCACCAAGTAGGTGCGGCGCTCTTCGATGGCCCGGATCTGCACTTCATCCAGCCCGCCCGTGGCTTCCTTGCGGTAGCGCGCGATGAACGGCACGGTCGAGCTTTCGGCCAGCAACTTCACCACTGCGCTTACTGAAGCGCGGGGCAGATTCAGCTCCGCAGCGAGAGCGGGCACGGGATCGAACGGCGTTTCGACAGGCTCTGACTTTGACATTGGGGGGCGGGACATTTGTTAGGCCGTAGCTAGACTTTTGTCCAGTGCTACAGATTGTGGTCTCAAACATCTGTCAAACGTTGAGCAACTCAGTTACGCCGCAGCACAGCCGCCGTGACCGAACCGAAGCCCCGCATGTCCCCGAAGGGCCTCCTCTTCATCACGCTCTTCAACAGCATCCTCGGCTTGAGCGTGCTGTTTCCGATCCTGGCGCCGCTCGGGCGTGAGCTCGGCTTGAGCGAGCTGCAGGTCGGGTCGCTCTCCGCGAGCTATGCGCTGATGCAAGTGCTGGTCAGCCCTTCGTGGGGCCGGCGGAGCGAGCGCATCGGACGGAAACGTGTGCTCCTCACTGGCATCCTCGGCTTTGGCGTGAGCTTCCTGTGCTTCGCGCTGGTTGCGGACTTCGGGCACCGCGCTCACTTGGCGACGCCGGTCTTGTTTGCCGCGCTGCTGGCAACACGCTTGGTCGGCGGCGCGTTCTCGTCGGCCACGTTGCCCACCGCGCAAGCCTACATGGCGGACATGACCGGTCGGCGCGACCGAACCGCGGGCATGGCGCTGATTGGCGCGGCCTTTGGGTTGGGGGTGATCTTTGGCCCGTTGATCGGCGCGGCGTTCTCGCTCATCAGCTTGCTCGCGGCGGTTTACTTTTCGGC